>JAFGSN010000120.1 GCA_016934575.1 Vicinamibacteria bacterium | reverse complement strand
CGTTGGCAGGCCTCTGTCATGGCCCTGGCGCCGCTCCTGATCGGTCTCATCGATCTCGGCCAGCGCAGGGTTTCTCTACGTGCGCTGCTGGCCGGCTGCGGTGCGGCGCTGGTCGCCTTCTCTCCCCAAATGATCGCCTGGAAGCTGCTTTATGGGCAGTTCCTATGGATTCCGCGTAGCTACGGCGGTCTGCTGGGGCGGGGCGCGGGACAATGGTTCAATCCGCGTTCTCCACGCGCCCTAGACGTCCTGCTTTCAGCGGATCGCGGTCTCTTCACCTGGACGCCGGTCATGCTGCTACTCAGCGTCGGCCTGCTATTGGCCATCCGTCGCCACCGGATTCTGGCAAGCGTGGGGCTGCTCGTCTTCGCGGCCACGACCTGGGTGAACGGATCGCTCAGTGACTGGCAGTCCTCTGACAGCTTTGGCGCGCGCCGATTCGACCTGGTCATTCCGTTTCTGGCCCTGGGCCTAGCGCAACTACTCGAGCTTGGGACGCGTCACCCTCTAGGATTGTCCACTATTGTGCTGAGCCTAGCCGTGCTTTGGAACATTGGCGCCGTCTCGCTCAAGACCAGAGGGATCTTGAAAACGGTTGCTCCACTCGACCGCGTGGCGTCGCGCCAGGCCAAACAACTGCGCGGCGTCAGCGAGACCTGGATGCAACGCCTGGCCGGGCCCCGTGGGCGGTCGCTGGCATACCGTTTCTTCGTTGGCGAGTACTTCTATTGGAATACGAATCCGGCGGGAACGATCAACCTAGCCGATCCGGAATGTCCCTATCTTGCTGGGGGCTGGTCGTCTTCGCTGAACGCCGCCGGGCGACCGACCTTCCGCTGGGCGTTGCACCCTTCCGCCTGTGTGCGCTTTCCGCTTGACCACCCGCTGTTTGACATGAAGGCTTCGATCCGCGCGAGGGCCCCCACGCGTCTGGAGAATCAGGTCATGATCGTAAGCCTGAATGGCGTCGTACTGCGATTAAGCTCTCTCGCGACGGATTGGACCGAGACGGAGGTGGTCTTGCCCGGACGCCTACTGATGTCGGGCCAGAACCGGTTGTGTCTCTCCTTCGATCAGGCCATCGAGCGGGACGGCCAAAAGATCGCAGCGGCAATAGCCATCATACAGTTGCCCTAAGTTGATCTTCCACGCCGAGGCGACACGTTACATGCCGGAAGCATCGTTCAGGTCAGGGGATCGGCATGGTTCTCCCAAACCTGATCCGCGCGAGATCCGGCACATCGTTGACGGCGCAGGGAGCGAGCTTGCTCCAGCCCAACCGGAATAAACCGTCCGCCGGATGCGCGCTCACCGCTGAAGTCAACGGATTGCCGTCGATTGTCGGCGCCTGACACAGCTCAAGCCCGATGTCACAGGTCGCGATCGCGACACGAACGGCCTCGATCGGACGTACCCGACGTCCTTCAAACGTGCACGCGGCGATGAGCACGTTGGCGAGATACGCGAGCTCCTTGCTTCGCTGCGTGAAAAGCGCCGGGTCTTCGTCGCGCAATCGCTGCAGTGCCTGGACGAAGAGCGCCCTATCGGCCGATTCCGTTGCTGCTGGAAGCAGGGGAGCGTGCGCCGGTTCCAGGATTCCTGCTTTGCTCAGCAGGCGATCCAGATCTGTCTGCGATCCGCCGCGCCGGCTCGCTGGCGCCCGGCGCGGCACGGGTTTCTCGCTTTGACTCAGGTCGCGGAAGTACGCATGCGTCAGGGGGTCGTGTTCGGTCGCGGGCGTCTCGCCCACGCCGCGCGCGAGCTTGAGAAAAGCGGCTGCCGACTGTGGAGCCACATAGCCGACTTCCGCGCGCCGGTCCTCGCGTTCGGCGGCGACGTCGCTGGCGAGCATCTCTTCGGCGGTCAGCACTGCGTACAGACCGCCGTTGCCTTCGATGTACTCCGTGCTCATGGCCGCGCATCGCGCGAGAAGCCGCGTCACGACGTCGTGGTGTTCGCGATCGAGCGCGATCAGGGCCGCAAGCATGCTGTCCCAGCCTGCGTGGCGACGCGCGATCAACTCATAATCGTCGATCTCCTCGGAGAGGCGGCTTGCGAGCGCCTTTTCCGCGCCGTAGGCTTGCTCCTCGTCTTCGAGCACGGCCATCAGAGTCTTGAGCGGGACGACCAGAACGCGCCGCTGGAACGCAAGCGTCACGAGATCCTCCGGCAGCTCGGCCAACTTCGACGCTACGAAAGCGTCGCCTGCCTCGAGCATGGCCTCGAGCCACACGACAAAACGATCGTCGTCGAAGCGCTCTTCCTGTCCCGGCCGATCGTTCTTCCACAGATCCACGTCAAAGACTTGCGCGAGTTGCCGTGTCGTGGCCAGGGCCACGAGATCAACCGCGTCTTCGAGGCCTACGCTGTCGATGAGCCTGGCGAGAACAACGGGCTCCAACGCCTGGAGCTTCTCGGTCAGATCAGGCGTGTCAAGCACGCGGGCAAGCAATTGCGTTGAAGAAAGCCGGCCCTTTGTCGAAAGAGTCGTCGCCATCGCCGTTTCCTTGCCTGGGAGTCGGACAGCCTGAAGGACGTTGCGCCAGACATTGTCATGACGTGTGAGTCGGCGGCGTGTCCTTGAGCATCTTCGGCGCGAGAGAAACCTTGGCCGGGATGAGTTTCCGCGGCGCGGCCATTCGGAACGCGGTCGATTGGCGAATGTCTTCGGATGAGGCGCCGATCTTGACCGTATAGACGCCCGCCTCGGCCGTCCACGCGGCCTCGGCCGCGTCAAACGAGGCGACGTCGCGCGCGTTGATGTTGAACGAGACCCGCTCCGACTGGCCCGGCTTCAGGATCGGCGTCTTGGCGAAACCGCGTAGCTCGAGCGCCGGCTTGGCCATGCTCTTGCCGGGCGCCGACACATAGAGCTGGACGACCTCGCGGCCCGCGGCCTGACCCGTGTTCGTTATCGTGACAGACGCCGTCAGCGTTTCCGCAAGCTCGGGGGCGGAAAGTTCCAGGTCCGAGTACTTAAACTGCGTGTAGGAGAGGCCGTACCCGAAGGGGTAGGCCGTCTTCACGTCCTTCGTCGCGAAGTGGCGATAGCCGATCCAGATATCGTCCTCGTAGGCGATCTCGGCGGCGCGATCCGCCGCCAGCGGCCCACGCGCGTCGTTCGGATCGGGTCCGAGCAGAGTCTTGCCCGGGAAGTTCGCGGATGAGGGGACGTCCTCCCACCTCGCCGGGAACGTTGTGGCAAGCTTGCCGGAGGGCGGCGTGACGCCTGTCACGACGTCGGCAATCGCGTGTCCCGCTTCCTGGCCCGGCTGCCATGCGAGAAGAATCGCATCCGGCATGTCGCGCCAGCTCACGGTCTCGATGACGCCGCCGACGTTCAGGACGACCAGGACCTTCTTCTTCTGTGCATGGAACGCGTCCACGACATTCTTGATCAGCGAACGCTCCGCGGTCGCAAGCTCGAAATCGTCTTCAAGCCGTCTGTCGCGGAACTCTCCCGAGTTTCGACCGACCGTCACGAGAGCGACATCCGCCTCGCGCGCCGCCCGGGCGACTTCCTCGGCCGACAACGTTCGCTCCGGTAGAGGAGGCGGCAACATAAACGGCCTAGGCGCCGGCTGTTTCTGCTCTTGCTCGGCGATGTGGCCGGCGTAGCCTTCGGCCAGCGAGACGTCGATGATCAGTCCGGCGGTCTTCAGACCCTTGTCGAGCGGGATGGTGTAGGCCTCGTTGACGTCGCCGCTGCCCGTGCCGCCGGTGATCATCCTGTACGAGGTGTTGCCGAAAAGCGCGATCTTCGCGGCGGATGGGATCGGCAGGACCCCTTCGTTTTTAAGCAAGACCATGCCTTCGGCCGCGGCCGACCGTCCGACCCGCGCGTTCGCCTTCAGTTTCGGAGCGTCGGAGTGCTTGTGGCCCTGAAGCCTGGGGCTGCGACGAATGATCTCCAGGATGTTCGCGATGTTGCGGTCCAGGATTTTTTCGTCGAGCGCGCCGCTTGTGAGAGCCGCCAGCAAGGCCTTCTGCTGGCGGGCGGTGCCGGGCATGAGCAGGTCGTTGCCGGCCTTCATCTGCGCCACGGCGTCACGTCCGCCGAACCAGTCGGTCATCACGAGACCTTCGAAGCCCCACTCGTCGCGGAGCACGCCCGTCAGCAGGCCGGCCGTCTCCGACGTATAGGTCCCGTTGACCTTGTTATAAGAGGACATGACCGTCCATGGCCGCGCCTCGGTGACGGCGATCTCGAAGCCGCGCAGGTAGATTTCACGCAGCGCCCGTTCGCTCACCTTCACGTCGATGGCGTCGCGGTTCCACTCGTGATCGTTGGCGACGTAGTGTTTCACCGAGGTCCCGACGCCCTGAGACTGAACGCCCTTCACGATGGCGGCGGCCATCTTGCCCGAAATGAGCGGGTCCTCGGAGAAGTACTCGAAGTGCCGCCCGCCGAGAGGATTCCTGTGCGTGTTGAGCGCCGGGCCCAGCAGGATGTCGACGCCGTACTCCTTCGCCTCGTTTCCCATGGCGGCGCCCACGCGCTCCACGAGGTCGACGTCCCAGGAAGACGCCAGAAGCGTCGCGATGGGAAACGCCGTACAGTAGTACGTTCGCGCCGATCCCTCGCGATTCGGCTGGATCCGGACACCGGCCGGACCGTCCGCCAAGACGATGGATGGGATGCCCAGGCGGGGGACGGCGAACGTCGATCCGGCGGCGCCGGGAACGCCCATGTGCACCTCGCCCACGACGGGTCCCTGCATGTCGGGGGGCAAGCTCAGGCCGGGCGCGCGCATGCCCATGCCGACGACGAGATTGACCTTCTCCTCCCTCGTCATCGCGGCGATGACATCCGCGGTCGGGCTCTTACCGAGTTGCGGCAGCTCGGCCGCCGACGCCATGACGGCGCAGACGAGAAGCAGGCCGAACGGTGGCAACATGAATTGCGCGGCTTTCAAGATCATGGACATCCTCCGAGGTCGGCGGCTCAGGCGCTCTCTCATACGCAACAGGCGTCTTAGGACGCCGCGCCGACTGGAACAGCCTAGTCCGCTCCGGCGGGTCTGGTCAAGAACGCGTGATTCTCCGAAGCGAGTCGTCGGATGGCGATATCCTTGCCGTGGAAGCCATGGTGCATGGCGTGGATCGGGATCGAGTCGCCGCGTCTCCATGCGACTCGGACATGCCGCGACTGGTGGGCTAGAATAGCCGCGATTCATCCGCGAGGAGGCGCGAGCATGACGAATCTCCGGCGGTTGATGCGGGGGACGAGCGCGCGATTCCTTGACGTCAAAAACGTGGCGCCCGGTCGTTACGCGCTCGTCGCCTGGAGCGGAATGCTCGATGCGATCTCGCGTGAGATCGACGTCGCGTCCGGACAGACGCCGGCCGCCAACGAGGCGTTTGGTCCATGAAATCCCAAATGAGGCCGTGATACGCGAGGCGGAGCGAAAACGCTCGGAGTCATTCTTGGATATGCATTGGATATACGTTGCCGCCGGGCTATGATGACCGTGACGCCGTGCACGAGCTTGTGAAGGAGCGTCCCGACATGGCGAAAAGAGCGGGGAAACGATCGTGGAGGCGCGTCGCCTTGCAGCGCGGCCTGGCAGTAGTCGTTCCGAACGTGATCGCCGCGGCGCCGGACGCGTCGGTGCACGGCCAAGCGCATCAAAAAGCCCGTCAACGTCGTGGTTGGCCTCGAGGCGAGCGGTCTTGAATGCAAGGCTCCCTCCGGTCCCGTGAAGATCGACAACGTGGATTT
>JAFGSN010000119.1 GCA_016934575.1 Vicinamibacteria bacterium | reverse complement strand
GTCGAATCATACGAGCAGTCCCTTTCCTGATGTTAGGGCGACCGACACACTCCAAATACAACGCGCAACGCCGGCTTGCCGGAACATTTATCCGTGAGGCGACTGTCAAGGCGACCATCGAACCGCGATATCCGGGTTAAAAGCGACGGCGGCGGCCGCCCTCTTTCTCGATCGCCTGTTGAACAAGTCGACCTCGTATTACTGGTCGATGCGAGAATCCGGCCATCGCCGACACGCGGCAGGCGCGGCTGCGCGATCAGCGGGATCGCGGCGCATCACAACGCGAACCAGCGGCTGAACTTCACGATAAAAACGTTCTCCTTATCCTCGTTCCAGAGCGCGTTGAAATGACGTCCGAAGGATTCCTCCCGCAAGTCGCTTTCACTCGTGCGACCCTGGGACCAGACGAGATAGAGCGACGATCCCGGCTTGAGCTCCCAGCGGAGAACGAGGTTGGAGCGGAACTGGCGGAAGCTGAAATCAGGATCGGCCAAGGAGTAGGTCGCGCCTGAAGACTCGCGGATTTCGATGGCGTCGCGTTCGGGCGCGCGCTTGATTTCGTCGGATGCGAAACGACGGAATCGATTTTCGTACTGCGGAGAACGCGGAGTCGTCGCCAGTTTGAAGTCCGAAAAACTTCCGAACGATACGAAAGGGCTGCCGTAATACTCGATCGAGAGATCCGGAGCGACATAAACGTTCAATCGGAAGGTCGTGGAAAGCGTTTTCTGCCGCATCCTTCCGAGAATGTCACGCGACCCGGCGTCCGGCCAGGCCGTGCCGACGTACTGCAAGTCGTCGATCCTGCGCGCATACTCGATTTCGGCGGACAGCGAGATCGCGTTCGAAAGCCTCAGGGACAGCGTCGGGCGGATTTCCAGGCCGTCGTTCGGGGCGTTCGCGTGCATGTTTCTCGTGACGCGTAAGAACGCCGTAGTGCGCCGCGCGGAGTCGGTGTAAGCCTCCAGCGAAGCTCGCAAGTAAGAGTCGAGCTTGATCGCGGGACCGCCCCGGAGCAGTCTTGTGCTCACCGGCGCATGAAAGGCGTCGGCGGATATCGAGAGGCCCCACCTGTTCCGGAAAAACCCTCGCGCGCGCAATGAAGTCACGGCGTCGGTGCGCATGCCGCCGAAGTCCCAGGCGTCCGTTCGCTCGAAGTCCAACTCGTAGTCCCGAAAAACGCCGCGCGGCTCGGTTTCCTCGTACTCGACCCAGATCGTGTTCCTGAGCAGGTCGGCTTGCTTCAGGTAGCCGAGGTCGTTGAGATCGAGACCGGGAGAGATCCAGCTCAGGGACTCGGAGAGACGCCATTTGCTGTTGCCGTGTCTTTCGAAGCGCAGCACGCCGCCGTGT
Source organism: Vicinamibacteria bacterium (assembly GCA_016934575.1). Taxonomy (GTDB): domain Bacteria; phylum Acidobacteriota; class Vicinamibacteria; order Fen-336; family Fen-336; genus JAFGSN01. The sequence continues at coordinate 12,347 of JAFGSN010000119.1, read as the reverse complement.
CCGAGAAGAGCCGCGGCGTCTTGTTTGACGCCGAGATGCGAGGCGTCGGGACGCTGATAGTAGTGCACGGCGTTCGTCTGAAGCTCGCGCATGGCGCCGGAGCTTCCCGCCACGCGACTCATGACGGCCTTGGCCTCGAAAACGTACCTTCGATTGCCGAGATAGCGGATGAAGTCCAGCCCGCCGGTCAACGCGTCGCGCGGAATGAGGTCGAGTGCCGGATCCGTGATCCGGCGATTCGTGGACGTGAGAATGGCGCCCAGGCTCGTGTTGCCCTTGTTCCAGTCTTGCTGGACGCGAACGGTGAAATGGCTGGCGAGGGGCTCGACGATCTGACGGCGCTCGGCGCCCTGAAACGACACCCGCGCCGTCTCGCGCGAGCTGAGGCTTTCAACGAGTCCCACGGACAACCCATTTCTCGTTTTGCCCGTGATTTTCACGGCGCCGAGGATGGAGGCGCCGGCGGGCGTTCGAATGAACTCCTCGTCCCGCAGCTCCGGCGAGAAGGAAGGCGCATGGCCGATGCGTCGTGAATAGAACGTCTGACCATCGTGCACGTTGAAGCTCAGGATGTTGCGTCCTTCGAGAAAGAACGGGCGCTTCTCCTGGTAGAACGTTTCGTACGCGGTCAGGTTCATGACCGAGGGATCGGCTTCCACCTGGCCGAAATCCGGGTTGATCGTCGCGTCCAGGGTCAGGTCGGCGCCGAGACCGATCTTGGCGTCGAGCCCGGTCGAACCGAAGATCGTCGGACCGGTCCGATAAGGATCGCCGGGCGTCTTCGGAAAGGCGTCGAGCTTGGCCGCTATATGGGGCAGAAGCTCGACGTGACGATAACGCTTGAGCCCTTGAATACCGTGCAGCTCGCCCAGGTTGTACATGCGGCCGGTGCTCTTGCGCGGGATCAGATTCCATTGATCTTCCTCCTGGAAACGATCGATCCAGCGCCAGGCGTGTAGGCCCCAGACCTGGACGTCCTGAGATCCATATCGGAGCTGGCTCAGCGGGATCTGAAACTCGGCCGTCCAGGCGTTCTCTTCCTGCGCCGTCTTGCCGTGCCACACCGCGTCCCAGCTCGTATCCCAGCCGTCGTTCATGAGAATGAGGTCGATCTTGCCGCCTCCAGCGGTGAGATCGAACTCAAAACCGGATCGCTTGTCGAAGTCGCTGTCGAAGCAAACGCCGACGATGTCGCCCACGAACGCATCCCGGCGGCCGGCCTGGCGGGAGATTCTTTCCGGAATGTCGTAGGCGCGCACGGCCGCGTAGACGTTTTTCTCGTCGTACAGAATCTTGATCTCGGTGGGCTGGGAGGGCGGGGCGCCCTCGATCGGAAGTTGCTGAACGTAGTCTCCGGACCAGCGCCCTTCTTGCCAGCATGGATCGTCCAGACGACCGTCGATCACCGGCGGCGGTCTCTCGATCCTGACGGCGTTATAGAGGCGGGGCGGATAGAGGCGGCCGAAAGAGTCGCCGGCAGAATCCGGAGAATCGCCACGAGCATCGACATGCATCAGGCAAATGAGGCTTATAAGGAACAAAGGAATCGTTATCAACGCTGACTGCCGTGCCATTGTGGTGCCGTATCGGGCCATATGGACGCGGTCGAGAGTCTGTAACGGCGGGATCCGAGGCCCGGATGCCAATACGTGACGCATCCGAAAGACGCTCGCTTTCCAATTGTATCTCGATCTCAACCGCGATGCGCTTCATCCGCCGCTCATGATTCGGCCTCGTTGCCCCAGGTCGGCGAGCCGTCGCCGGCGCAGTCCAACGCTTTCCGCACGCTCGATTCCAGCGCCAGCGCAGCCAGGCGATTGCCCTCCGCGTTCCAGTGGACGTCTCGAGAGTAGTATGCGGGATGCCCGGCGGCCTCGGATTCGCGCATCGTCTCGCTCGTGTCGACGAGCGGGACGCCGAGCGTGGAGCATATCCCGCGCAGGCGATAAACGACGCTCGTTCGCCGCCAGCGTGAGCCGAGCCTGTATCGCCGGCGCGTCAGATCCCAGACCTCGTCATTGACCTCGAAGCGCGCCGGCACGTAGAGCACGATTAACCGCGATCCGTCGGCGGCGATCTCGGCTTTTAGTCTCGCCAGGATGTTCTTGGTCGTATGCCACATGTCGACGTTTTTACGGCTCGGCCCATAAACCCACAGCTCGGATGGAGGAGAGGAGGAGGCGCGAGGAACGAGGCCCCAACGTGACAGCCGTCGATACAGACGCGGACTGGAGTCGATCGTTCGATTGGCAAGCCAGCGCAGCGCCATCGATCCGCGCCATGGTTGGCGGCGCTCGACTTCGCATGACTGCTGTCCGGCTGGCCGGGACGGCTCCGGCAACGGCACGTTCCGCAGAACGGGCTCGCCGCTTAGGATCTCGAAGAAGGGCTTGCTTTCTCCGCCGGGGCCGCTGGAGCTCGCGTTATAGTAGAGGTCGTTGTAATAAAACATCAGGACGACCGCGTCGGGTCGATAACGCCGGCCTTCCAATTCGTAGAACAGAAGCTCCTGATCCGTGCTGTAGGCGATCGTTCCTCCGTTCAGAACCTCCGCCGGCGCGCAAGAGTCGCCGTCGTTGAGCCGGCGCTCGAGCACGGCGCGCAGCGTGTCGTCCTCGTTGACGTAGTATCCCGCGGCGAACGAATCGCCAAGGAGCAGGATCCTTCGAACGCCGGTCGGTTTCGCGTGATCCCTTTCGGGTCCGCGCAAGCCCAGCGAGTTGACGCGAATGACGATGTCGAACTCATCGCGTCGGATGCGTCTTTCCGATCCGGGCGTCTTTTCCCAGCCCAGCGTGGGATGGAAACGGCTGAACGGCAGGCTGTCGGACATCTGGCGCTGCTCGCCTCTCTCGCGTAAATCCTCCGCGACGCGAGCCGTGATCTCGAGGCACAGCGCGAGCAACAGCAGCGAGCACACGGTCACGAACGCGTTGGCGAGACAGCCTCGTATTCGACGCACAATCAACGAGATTAGCACGACGCCTCTTTGCCGTGGACGCCGACTATTATGAACCGGCGGCCAGCAGGCCCTTGAGGCCGTCGGCGACGTACTGGACGGCGAGCGCCGCGAGGAGGATTCCCAGAACGCGGGTGACGACGTTGATGCCTGTCTGACCCAACGCGTCGGCGATCCGTGACGCGAGTCGAAGACATGAATAGACGAGTGCGAGAACCAGCAGACACAGCCCCAGGACCAACAGCGTGCCGTTCGGGTATTCACGCCCCTCTCCGGCCAGAATCATGATGCTCGCCAGCGCCCCTGGTCCGGCGATGAGCGGCACGGCCAATGGAAAGACGCTGATGTCTTGCCGCGCGCGAGCCTCGGCCGCTTCCTCCCGTGTCTCGCGCTCGAGTTGCGCGAAGACCATGTCGAAGGCGATTTTGAACAGCAGCAATCCGCCGGCGACGCGGAAGGCTTCGATGCTGACATGCAAGCTGTGGAGCGTCCAGCTCCCGGCAAGCGCAAAGACCAGCAGGACCCCCGAGGCCACGAAAACCGAGCGGCGGGCGATCGCGCGGCGCTCCTCGCGCGATCGATTCGCGGACAGCCCCAGGAAGATTGGTCCGAGACCGACGGGATCGAGCACGACGAATAGCGTCAGGAACGTCCGAACGGCGAATGCGGTCATGGCGTCACGCCATATTCCATCACAAACGGCGTCCGTGATCGAGCGCGACGCATGGCCGCGGCGCCATGCCGACATGGCGTCCTGGAGCCCTCAAGCGCCGGTATTTCGTCATGAAGGTTCATTGTGATCCAGGATGGCGGGCAGTAACATATTCCGTATTGCCCGCGCTCGGCCGGCAAGGGTGGTTTGTGTCCGATAGCAATGATACGTTTCACGCGCGGCTGCAGGCGATAGAGAAGGAACGCGATCGTCTTCAGGAAAGGCTTGATCTTCTCGATCTCATTTTCCAAGGCGATCAGCTCACGCCGTACTCCTGGCACGTTCCCTCGAGAAAGATGGGATTCGACGCTCGTTTCCACGTCATGTTCGGCGGCCAGCCGGGCGAGGCGCCGAAAAGCGTCGACGACTGGATCCAACGCGCGCATCCCGAGGACCGCAAGTGCCTCGAGGATGCGCTGGCGAAGCACGGGTCGGGCTCCGGAGCGTTGACCGACGTCGAATACCGCGTCCGCCACGAGTCGGGAGCATGGGTCTGGGTGCGTGATCGCGGCAAGGCGGTTGCGTGGGATGAGGCGGGCCGACCGGCGCGAGTGCGCGGGGCGCTTCGTGACATCAACGCGCGAAAACTCGCCGAAGCGGCCTTGCGTGAAAGCGAGGAACGTTATCGCCGCATCACCGAGGCGATCACGGACTACATCTATACGGTTCGAGTGGACGACGGTCGCGCCGTAGAAACGCAACACAGGCCGGGCTGCGTGGCGATCACCGGATACTCTTCCGAGGATCTCACGAAAGATCCATATCTCTGGTACAGCATGGTGTTAGAGGACGACCGCTCCGCCGTCAAGGAGCAGGCGCGACGAGTCCTCGCGGGCGAAGACTGCGAGCCCATCGAGCACCGTATCGTGCGCAAGGACGGAAGCGTGCGCTGGGTGCGCAACACGTCCGTGCCCCATTTCGACGCGCACGGACGGCTCGCCACTTACGACGGCCTGATCGAGGACATCACCGAAAGGAAACAGGCCGAGGAAGCGCTCAAGGACAGCGAGGAAAAGCTGAGTCAGATCCTGGAGCACTTCAAGGACGGACTCGTGCTCGTCGACTCGCGAGGCGTCGTTCGGATCTGGAACAAGGCGGCCGAGGACCTGACGGGACGACCGCGCCCGGAGGCGCTGGGGCGGCCGGCATGGGAAGCATGGCGGGACATCGCGCCTCCGCGAAAACAACATCCGGAAGAAGAACGTCGAATCGAATCGATGATCAAGGAGATACTGAGCACCGGACAGGCGGACTGGGCGAACCAGTGGCGAGAGCACGACTATCCTTCCCCCGACGGAACGCTTCGCGTGATCGAAGATTATTTCTTTACCTTCAAGGCCGAGGAAGGCTTCATGGTCTGCGCCATCATGCGCGACATAACCGAGCGCAAGCGCGCCGAGGAGAGCCTGGCCGCCGAAAAGGAGCGACTGTCCGTGACGCTTGCCAGCATCGGCGACGGGGTCATCGCCACCGATATCCAGGGCGATGTTCTGCTCATCAACCGGGTCGCCGAGGGGCTCACCGGCTGGATGCAGGAGCGGGCGCTTGGGCGTTCGATCGCGGAAGTGTTGCCCGTCGTCGACGCGGAGACGCGGCGGCGCATTCCCGATCTGATGCGGAACGTCGCGCGTGAAGTCACGCCCACGGCGTGCGTCCGGCGCGTCATCCTGACGAGCGGCGACGGCGCCGAACGCTGGATCGAGTGCGCCAGCGCGCCCATCCGCGACCGGAACGAAGACGTCACGGGCGCCGTTTTCGTCATCACCGACGTGACGAACAAGGAGCGTCTCGAACAGGAGTTGATCAAGACGGAGCGTCTCGAGTCGATCGCCATCCTGGCCGGAGGCATCGCTCATGACTTCAACAACATCCTCACTGGCATTCTCGGGAACATCTCCCTCGCCAAAAACGCCGCGGCGTCCGGCGACAAGATTCACAAGTGGCTCGAGGAGGCGGATCGCGCGGTTCTGCACGCCAGGGATCTGACGCGACAGCTCCTGACGTTTTCCAAGGGAGGCGCTCCGGTCCGCCGGCCGACGCGGCTTCAGCCGTTGATCGAGGAGGCGGCTCTCTTCACGATGCGAGGCTCGAATGTCGGCGTCGCGTTCTCCTTGCCGGACGATCTGTGGCACGCCGAAGCGGACGCCGGGCAGCTCAATCAGGCCGTCAGCAACCTCGTGCTCAACGCGGTCCAGGCGATGCCGGACGGCGGAACGATCCGAATCCAGGGAAGGAACGTCCTGCTCGATGAGGGCAATGTTTACGCGCTGTCGCCGGGGCGCTACGTGCGCTTCGACGTCATCGATCAAGGCGTCGGGATACCCGAAGAGCATCTCGCGCACGTCTTCGACCCCTATTTCACGACAAAGCAAAAGGGCAGCGGGCTGGGCCTGGCGACGACGTACTCGATCCTCACGAGGCACGGCGGCCACGTATACGGCGAGTCGCGCGTCGGGCGGGGCTCGACCTTCACGTTTATCCTGCCGGCAAGCGATCAACCGATTGACGGCCCGGCGCCGGCGCTCGAGACGCCAAAGAGGGGTCAAGGGCGAATCCTCGTCATGGACGACGAGGAAAGCTTGCGGCGACTCGCAAGCGAGATGCTGTCCAACCGCGGATATTCCGTGGACTGTGTCCGGGACGGCGGAGAGGCGATCTTGAAGGTTCAGCAGGCGCAGGCCGCGCGACAACCGTACGCCGCCGCCATCCTCGACCTGACGGTGCGGGGAGGCATGGGCGGTCGCGAGGCGGCGGCGCGCATCCGAGAGATCGCGCCTGGAATGAAGATCGTCGTTTCTTCCGGATACTCGAGCGATCCCGTCCTGTCGGAATACCGGCGATTCGGCTTCGACGGCATGCTCGCCAAGCCCTACGGAGTCGAAGCGATGATCGCCGAGATGCAGCGCGTGCTCGAATCGCAGGATTGAACGGCGGCTTTCCATGAGTCGTCGAGGCGCGAACCGCCGCGCCCTTGCTTGCTTCTGGTAACACCTCCAGCACGGCCGTGTGTTTCATGATCGGCGCAACGAAATGTGTCGCGGCGCCGGGAAGGATCTCATGAAGATATCATTTTCTGTCTGTCGCGCTGTCGGTTTGATTTCACTGGGACTCGTCGCTTCGACGTTCGCTTCGGATGAGATCAAGGCCGGCTCGATCACAGGCGTCGTCACAGCCCAGATGACGCAGCAGCCGATCCCGGGCGCCGTCGTTCGCGTCGATGGCGCGACCTTATCCGCCGTCAGCGACGACTCGGGCCGTTTTCGAATCGAGAACGTGCCTGTCGGCTCAAGACGTCTGTCGATCACTCGCGAGGGCTATCACCCGGCCGTCGTGTCCGACATCGTCGTGACGGCAAACCGCGAGACGCACGCCGTCTTGCGACTCCGCGAAGCCGTTCATCTGAAAGACGAGGTCACGGTCCGGGCTTCTTATTTCACGCGGCCGGAAGGCGTCACGACCGGAGCGTTTACGATGAGCTACGAAGAAGTGCGGCGTGCTCCGGGCGCGGTCGGCGACGTCGGGCGGATGATCCAGTCCCTGCCGTCGACGATCGTGCGTGATGACAGCCGCAACGACATCGTCGCACGGGGAGGCAGCCCGTCCGAAAACCTCATCCTGGTCGACAACATCGAAGTTCCCAACATCAGCCACTATGCCGGACAGGGCGCGACCGGCGGCCCCATCACCATGCTCAACGCCGAGACGATCAGCGACGTGAGTTTTCTCGCCGGAGGATTTCCCGCCGCCTACGGCGATCGCCTTTCATCCGTTCTGGAGATCAGCTTGCGCGAGGGGAATCGGGACCGTGTCCAGACGGAGATCGACCTCAGCATGTCGGGCGCCGGAATGCTCGTCGAGGGGCCGCTCGGACGCCGCGGATCCTGGCTCGTCACCGGCCGCCGGAGCTTTATCGACCTGATCGCCGGGGCATGGGACCTCAATACCGTGCCGCAATACGCCAACTATCAAGCCAAGGCTGTTTACGATGTGAGTCCGCGCAATCGGCTGACCTTCATCAGCCTGGGCGGCTGGGACAAGATCGACTTCGACGTCGATGAGAGCGATCTGGAAGACTCAAACACCTTCATTGTTGAGGACGTGGGCTGGCGCGGCGTCGCGGGCCTTGACTGGCAGGCGCTGCTCGGAGGAAGCGGCGTTCTCAACGTCTCCGTGGGACATACCGAGAACGACTTCAAGGTCGACGTCTGGGACACGCTGCTCGACGACCGGCTTGTCGAGCGCAATCGCTCGCGCGAACGGCAGACGACGGCCCGTTACGATCTCACCTGCCGCGTCGGACGCCTGGGCTCCGTTCGGTCCGGCGCCTTCGGCAAGCGTCTGGGCGCATCATACGAGTTCTCGATGCCCATCGGTCAGGAGAACGTCTTCTCGACCGATCCCCAGAGGATCAACACGCTCGCGCTCGATGACCAATTCACGACCTGGCAAACCGGCGGATATATCGAGCTTCGCCCGCGTTTTGGAGCATGGGCCACGGCCGCGCTCGGCGGAAGGTTCGATCGTTACGACATCAACGACGCCTCGGAAGTGTCGCCCAGAGCCGGTCTGACTTTCCATGTGCTTCACAATCTCGACGTCTCGGCCAGCTACGGCCGTTACTACCAGAATCCGCCGCTCATCTTCATGAAAGCTCATCCCGACAACGCGCGCTTGCGTCCGATCCGCGCTGACCACTATGTGACCGGCCTGGCATACCATCCGCGGCCGGACACGGAGATCAAGGTCGAGGCGTATGAAAAGCGCTATTTCCGCTATCCCGTCAGCACGCAGTTCCCGTCGATCACGGGCGCCGATACCGGCGAGCAGGTCAACGTCTACTACTACATGATTCCCTACGTGGGCGAAGGACGCGGACGATCGTCGGGAGTCGAGATCTATCTTCAACGCAAGCTCAGCGGACGGATATGGGGACAGTTGAGCTACGCTCATTCGCGCACCGAGAATCGCGCCCTGGATGGGATCTGGCGTCCGAGCACGTTCGATCTGCCCCATGTGGTTTCCGTCGTCGCCGGCGTCAAGGCCAGTCGCAGTCTCGAGCTTTCGACCAAGTTCACTTACACGTCGGGACGACCCGTGATGCCGCTGCTGCCCGAGTCCTATGAGCAGAACCGCCTGATCTTCGACTTGGACCGCGTCAACGCCGAACGCGCGCCCGCCTATCATCGGCTCGATTTTCGTGTCGATCGACGGCAGAGCCATCGCTGGGGCAATCTCGTCTTCTACGTCGAGCTGGACAACGTATACAATCGCAAGAACATCCTCGGCTACGGCTGGAATCCCAAAAAGCGTGAGCGTGACGAGTACACCCAGCTCTCGTTCATGGCGATCGGGGGAGTCAATGTGGAGTTCTGAGAAAGCGGGCGGATTCGCGCCTCTCATCCGGCACGGTGACACATTCGCGCCGCCGAGGTGTTACAAATGAAGTATGGAGCCGGCGGGCATCGACGTCGAAAAACTCTACGAGCGCTATGGTCCGATGGTTCTCCGCCGTTGCCGGCAGCTCCTGCGTGACGAGGATGAGGCCATGGACACGGCCCAGGACGTCTTCGTGCAGCTCCTCCGCCGCCGGCAACGGCTCACGGACCAGTATCCGTCAAGCCTGCTCTATCGAATTGCGACCAACTTGTGCCTGAATCGCATTCGTGACCGCCGGCGCTACCCGGATCTGCCCGGGGACGCGCTTTTGGACCGGATAGCGCGTCGCGACGACTTGGACGACTTCGACGCGCCGATCCTGCTCGACCGCCTCTTTGGACGGCATCCAGAGTCGACCCGCGTCATGGCGGTCCTGCATTACCTCGACGGCATGACGCTCGAGCAGGTGGCGTGCGAGTGCGGCATGTCGGTCTCGGGCGTGCGCAAGCGCCTGCGCGGCCTGCGTGCGACGCTCCAGGCCATGGAGGAGTCATGATGGAGCCTCATATGCGTGCTCATGTCCCCGACTGGCGGCTCGAACGTTATCTGTTGAGCGAATTGCCGCGGGACGAGATGGACGACGTTCGGCGCATCATCGAGAAGGACGACGTGTCGCGCGAGCGGCTCGAGGCGTTGGAGCGCGACAACTCCGAGATTCTGGCGCGGCACCCTCCGCGCCTCATCGCCGCCGCGGTCCACGCCCAACTCGCCGTCGCGTCGCCGAAGCGCGTCTTTCCCGCCCGTTTCCTCGCTCTTCGTCATGCCTGGATCGCGGCCCTGGCGATCGTCGCCGTCGCGGGCGGAGTCTCGGTCCTGCGGTCGGCTCGGGAGAGCGGCCCGCTCTTCGAGACGGGCACGCGGATCAAAGGAATGCGTCCCAAGCTGTTGCTCTTTCGCCAAACCAATCAGGGCGCCGAAGCGCTTGCGCTGGGCAACCGAGCGCGTGAGAACGACGTCATTCAAATCGGATATCAGGCGGCCGGCCGGCGTTATGGCGTCATCATCTCGATCGACGGCCGCGGTGTCGTGACGCGGCACATGCCCAAATCCGGATCTCGGTCCGCGGAGCTGAGCACGGAAGGCCCCATGGCTCTTCCCGAGGCTTATCGCCTCGACGATGCGCCGCGTTTCGAGCGTTTTATACTCGTCGCTTCGGACGAACCGTTCACGATCGGCCCCGTCCTCGACGCGACGCGGCAGGCGCTCGCCGACGGGAACGCGGAGCGACCGCTGCCGTTGCCGGATACGTTCGATCAGTTCACCTTCATGCTCAACAAGGAGTCAAGCCGATGAAACGCGCCGCCATTTGGCCGGTCAGTCTTGCTGTTCTGGCCCTCTTCTCGTCCAGCCATGCGCACGCCGCCGCGACGCGGCGTTTCGCTCTCGCCGTCGGCGCGAACAGAGGAGCGGCGGATCGCGTTCCGCTGCGCTACGCCGTCGCCGACACCGAGCGCTTCGCACAGGTCATCACGCGCATGGGCGGCGTAAGCGCGAACGATCTGACGATTCTGCGCGAACCGTCGCGAAAGGCGTTTCTCGATGCGCTGGCGGAGATGCGCACGAAAGCGGTGGAGACGCGCGCCGGCGACAGCCGGACCGAGGTCGTCGTGTACTTCTCGGGTCATGCGGACGAGAGCGGTCTGATGCTTGGCCGCGATACTCTGAACTACCGCGATTTACGCGCGGCGTTGCATCGCATGGACGCCGATATCGGCATCGCCGTTCTGGACGCCTGCGCATCGGGCGCCATCACGCGTCTCAAGGGCGGTCAGACGCATCCCGCGTTTTTGTCCGACCTCTCGACGCAGGTTCAGGGCTACGCATTTCTCGCCTCGTCCTCGGAGAACGAGGCGGCGCAGGAATCGGATCACCTTCAGGGCTCGTACTTCACCCATGCCCTGCTCTCGGGACTGCGCGGAGCGGCGGACGTTTCCGGCGACGGCAAGGTGACTCTGGGCGAAGCGTACCAGTTCGCCTTTGGCGAGACGCTGGCGGCGACGACGACGACACAGGCCGGCGCACAGCATCCTTCATGGGACATCAAGATGGCGGGCACGGGCGACGTCGTCCTGACGGACGTTCGTCAGACGATGTCGGGCCTGTCACTCGGCGGAGAGCTGGACGGGCGGTTCTTCATTCACAATCAGAAACGCCAGCTCATCGCCGAACTGCACAAGCCGGCTGGTCGTACCATCGAGCTGGGTCTCGAGCCGGGTGAGTACGAGGTGTACTACGAGCAGGAGCCGGCCCTGCTGCGAACCCGCGTCGCGCTCGCCGATGGTCAGCGTCTGACCATCGATCGATCTCAGTTCAGGAGCGCGCGCCGGGTTCCGACGCGGCGTCGCGGCCCGGACGCGCGCGCGCCGCTTCCGCCGTACGTTCTCGACGGCCGCTCGCGCGTGTCCATGAGCTTTGGCGCATCGAGCGCCAACGTCAGCGTCCGGCGTACATGGGACGACGGTGAAGACGTCAACGTCGGCGGCGGCGAGTTCAGCTTCTCCTTCTCCCACTGGTTGCGTAAAGACGTCGCGCTCGACGTCGCAATCGGCGGCACGCGCCTGGGCGTGAGAACGACTCGGCTCATGGACGGCGAAGAGGTCAATACGGACGGGCTCTTCTTTCTTCTTTGCGGCGCGCGTTACTACCCGCCGGTAGAAGGCTCTTTCAAGCCTTACGTCTCCGCGTCTCTAGGACCCATGACCGACATCGACGTCAGGACATTCACGCCGACCTGGAGCGATAAGAAGGAGGAGACCGACGTCACCGATAGCGGCACCAGTCTCGGGGCGTACGTGGGCGGCGGCGTCGATTTGCTGATCAGTCGCCATTTCCATCTCGGCCTCTATTCGGGCACGGTTCTGCGCTCGGGTTACAAAAGCCGTCTCGGTGTCGGGATGAGCTTCGGTTGGACCTGGGGACGCGGCCGCGTGCGGCGCTGAGTCCGGGTGTTTCAGTTGATTCTCAACGCAAGGCGCCTGCGTCGCGCTTGATGCGCGCAGTGAGCGCATCCGCCAGCGCCTTGCGGACCACGGGGCGTTTCCGCGGGCGTTCCAGCGTATGTCGTCGCGGGGCGGGTAGAGGGTCTGCGCCGCATGGGCGCGGAAGGCGGCCAGGCGATCAATGCAGGCGAGGTCGCGTTCGGCGCATCCCTGCACGGGGGATGGTCCACGGACCATACGCGGATCAATCCCGGCACTTGCGTCAGCGAGGCCGCCGATGCCGGTAGAATGCTGAATCATG
>JAFGSN010000118.1 GCA_016934575.1 Vicinamibacteria bacterium | reverse complement strand
CTCCAGGCGATTCCGCCAGCGTAACTCCTTCCGGATCGGTAACGCCACAAGAGACAGCAAGCGTCGAGTCCGTGCCGGAGGCAACCCAGTTCGAGATGCTGCCGCCGGCGCCGGAAATCATGCCGACGACGGCTCGGCCATCAACGGAAACCGCCGACCTGACGCCAACGATTCCATCAGCAAACGAGCCAACCCTGGAAACGACCGGTTTCGAAATGCTGCCTCCGGCGCCTAAAATCACGACGACGCCTTCGCCTCCTTCGCTGCCAACGACGACCGCCGACGAGGCGCCGGCATCGCAGGAGGCGTCGATTCCGCCGGCAGTCGAATCCGCTCCGGGGCCGATGCCGTTCCAGCCGCTTCCGCCCGCCCCGAAAATCGTGACCGTTCCTCCACGGACGCCGTCTCCTCCGGAAGTCAAGATCGTCCGAGAGGCGACGATGGAACCGAAAATACCGCCGGCCGCGTTCACCGCAAGGCCTCGAGGGATGACGCCTAAGACTCCGGAGAGCGACACCGCGAGAATCGCCGGCTCGCGACGAGTCGAGGCCGCGCCGGCCGAAATCAAAGAGACTCCAGCCACTCGTCCGTCATCAACGGACGGGCGGCCACGGCCAGCCGATCGCGCTGCGCATGGCGTCGCGATGCCACGAAACGTCGCCGAGCACCGGCCGCCGACTCGGCCGTCAAAAGACGGCGTAATGATCTTTGCAGCGAGAGATCCGGCGCGCACACGGCCTTCGCCGATCATCGTGATTCTGGCGGCTCTCGTGGTGCTCGCCGCTATCGCCTCCGCGGCGTTAATGCTGCGATCGCGTCCGTCACCGACGACTCCGCCCACGATGACGTCGAGTCCGCGGCAAACCGAGACCGAGCGCGGCAATCAGGCGCTTGAGGAGCAAGAACGCCGCGTGCAGGAGCTCGAAGAGCAGAAACGCTCGCTCCTGCTCCAGTTGGAGAAAGAGGAGGCGGAGCGCGCCGAGTCCGAGACGCAGAGTAACCGCGAATCGCGCGCGCGCCCAAATCGTCCGGAATCATCGCGCCGAGAAAGATGATGGATGACGCAAGTGTCGTCATTCGCCCTCGTATCCACGGCGCCCATGGTCGCTCCCGGGCATTGACTCCCGAGGGCAGGCCTCCTATTCTTTGAAACCGACAGGGGGCCACGATCGTGGTTCCCCGAGGAGGGAAACGGCATGCCCGCGATCCAGCGCCTTTTGATGCTCACCACGGTCTTCGGTCTCTGCGGAGTGTTCCCCGTGGAGGCGGCGGAGCTCGTATCACAGCAGGAAGTACGATCCGCCCTGCGTGCGGCGGCTTCCCAGCGTTCGTCCGATATCGACGCCGTCAGCGCGTTGCTGGCCTCGCAGAGCGCCCGCGACGCTGCCAGCCGGTTGGGAGTGGACGCGAATGTCATCCGCACGGCGCTTACGGCGCTGAGCGACACTGAGCTTCGCGATCTTGCCGCGCGAGCCGAGATGCTCGAGTCGGATCCGACCGCCGGACTGAGCCGCGACGTCGAGGACATGGTGGTGATCTTCCTCATCGTGGCGATCGTGATCCTGGTGCTCAAAGCGGTCGATTGACGCCCGTCCGGCTCGATAACCCGCGCTCCGGCCATGACGAGGTCTCGGTGAAACCGGGCATGATGGCGTGACGCGCAAGCGAAACAAGTTGAAACCGATCGACGGCGGCGAGTCGACTCTCGATCGGCATCACGCCGCGACGGCCAGACGTATTCGTTTTGACGGCGGAAGGGGTCGGTGGTAGAATCCACAATATAGGAGGTCGACGGGCGTGCCGCTATACGAGTATATGTGTCAGGCGTGCGGTAAGTTCGAGATCCTTCAGAAGTTCTCGGATGACGCCCTGAGCAAGTGCCCCACTTGCGGCCGGGACGTTCATCGCATCATTTCCGCTCCGGCGATCCGCTTCAAGGGAACCGGCTGGTACGTGACGGATTATGCCAAGAAACCGTCGAACGGTGCCTCCAAAGAGGCCGGATCGAGCCCGGAGCAATCATCCAGCACTCCTAAAAACACCACATCCAAAGATAGCTCTGCCTCTGGCAGTAGTCCCACTAAGTAGGTTTCTATTCCCAAGTCACCCTGCCATCTCAAGACTCCCCTCGGGTCATCCGGGGGGAGCCCACCTTTCCTTTCCGGAGCAAGCGGGATATAAAAGCTCGCCACGGCGCCGCGCGATAGCGTAGGGTCAATCAGTCGGAACGTGCCTGGGAGAAAAACATGAAAAATCGAGTTGTATTGTCGATGATCGTCCTTTGCGCGCCCGTTATTCTGACGGGCTCTACCGCCGGCGCTCAATCGACCGAGAGTCAAGCCGAGGGACGGAAGCGGCTGACGATCCATCTGCTCGAACGATCTCAGGAGGCGGATAACGGCCCGTTGATCCTGGATGATTTATTCTTCGAAACCGCCGACGGAAGGACGCCCTTGCCGGCCGAGCTCCTCAACGAGGTTGAGCGCGGCATCGAGCACAAAGCCGAAATGCAGAAGACGGATGGACGCACGGTTCGCCTCGCCATCGTGCCGCAAGGCGACCACTTCGTTCTCAATCTAAGCGCCCAGCCTGACTCGGATATCGTCAAGTGGGGTCTGTCCATGAGCGCCGGCGCAAAGGAGTACTTCACCGGCCTGATGGAACGTGTCGTGGACGGCCCGCAGGAGGCGTCCTGGGCGCCGGGCATCCAGGAAGCGATGGATCTGCGCGGTCAGACCGTCGAAATGATCGTCAAGCCGACGACTTCGGTATATGCACCGTTTTTCCTGTCGTCCCGCGGCTACGCCGTATTCGTCAAAAGCAACTGGCCGGGTCTTTTCGATTTCTGCGCGGCGGATCCAGGACGCGTGAAGATCGAGATCGAAGGCCCTTCCTTCGAAATGAAAATCTATGCGTCGAAAGAGCCGTCCACGCTTGTCCGAGAGCACGCGCTCGACGCGGGTCCGCCATTCCTGCCGCCAAAGTGGGCGTTCGCTCCCTGGCGCTGGCGCGACGAGCACACGCACAGAAGCGAGTATTACGACGGCACTCCGGCGACCGGCCCCTTCAACTCCGAGGTCATGGAAGACGTCTTGATGATGAAGGCCTACGGCATTCCTTGCGGCGTCTACTGGATCGACCGACCCTATGGACCCGGCAGCCGAGGGTACGACGATTTCGAGATCGATCCCAAGCGTTTACCCCGCTTCCCCGAGATGGTCCGCTGGCTCGACAGTCGACGGATTCGAACGCTGATGTGGATCGCTCCGTTCTTCCAGGGCGCGATGGCGCGGGAAGCGCTGGCCAGGGGATACTCCATACCAGGCCAGCAGCCTTCTTCCTACAACTTCCCTCTGGCCGACCTGACCCATCCGGAGGCCAGGGCTTACTGGCAAGAAGGAGTGGCCAAGCTCCTCAAGCTGGGAGTGGCCGGCTTCAAGCTGGACCGAAGCGAAGAAGAGATCCCGGAGACTGGGCCTGATACGGTGTTCGACGGGCGCTCGGTCCGCGAACAGCGCAACGCCTATCCTGCGTTATACGTCCAGGCGGCTCACGAGATCGCGAGCAAGCATCGCGGGGACGATTTCGTGCTCATGCCGCGCGCCGCGTACACCGGCAGCGCCCCCTGGGGCGTTTTCTGGGGCGGCGACATCGGCGGAACGCAGGAGGGCCTGCGCGCCTCGATCATCGCGGTACAGCGAGCGGCCGTCATGGGATATCCCAACTGGGGATCGGACACGTGCGGATACAACCTCCAGTTGATGGAGCAGGAAGTCTGCGGGCGCTGGCTGGCGTTCAGTTGTTTCACGCCCATCATGGAGGTGGGACCGACGCGCAATCGCGGATTCTGGGATCTCCCTCGTGAACCAAGCTACGACGCCGAGCTGATCGCCGTCTGGCGCCTGTACGCGCGCCTGCACGACAGACTGATCGACTACACATATCGCTTCGCTCAAGTCGCCCATGAAACCGGCATGCCGATCGTCCGGCCGCTCTTCCTCGTCGATCCCGCGTCTCCCGAATCATGGTCGAACTGGTGGACGTACCTTTACGGCGAAGATCTGCTCGTCTCGCCGATCTGGGAGAAGGGGCGACGCGCGCAACAGGTCTATCTGCCGGCGGGCGAGACGTGGCAGGACGCCTGGCGTCCGGACAAAACATACGAGGGCGGCCGATCGATCGCCGTCGACGCGGCTCCGCACCAGATTCCGCTCTTCATCCGCGTCGGATCAACGGTCCAACTCGGCGATCTCAACCGGGAATGGGAAGACGCCCGCTCCGCCGCGCAGCAGCGACCTGATCTTGCCTCCTTGGAAGCGGAGGTCAAGGAATGGATCGATAGAGCGACGGCAGGGGAATAACCCGTTTCAGCCTCGGCTTTAGCGTGAGCTTGCCCATGAGCGTCGATTTGCCTGGAATCGTCATCGTCAGTGCGCGCATCGAGCGTGCCGAGTTGGCGCGCTTGACGGCCCTCTACTTCGAGGACATGGTGAAATTCGTCGTCGACGTCGAGAAGAGCGTGGCCGCTGTCGGCGGAGAGATGCACGCGGACGCCGAGGCGCTCCTGCTCGAACAGGGCAGCCGGCAGGCCGACGTGTGGGGCGGCAATTACTATCCGGGCAAGGGCCGCGAGGAATGCGTCGAGTTCACATCGCTCATCAACATCAGGCCCTCGCATGGCAATCGCAGCATGGTCGTCGAGGACGCCGCGTTGCGTGAGCGCGTGCGCCAGTTGGCGTTCAGATTGATCGGCGAAGGCGAACCTTTGGAGTGACGATGACGCAGCACGCCTCACTGTCGGTTGCGCGCTGGGCCGAGTTCTCCAGGGATCAGCAGCTCCTCATGGTCGCCAACGAAATGAACCGCGCGGCGCGCTTCAAGGATGCCGACGGCGCATCCAGTCTGCGCCGCTGCTACGAGCGCGTGCTTCGGCTGGTCGATCTCACGATCGAGGTCAACCGTGAGCGCTCTCTGCGTCGCGAGTTGCTGCGCTGGCGTGACCTAATCGCGGAACTCTATCTGGCATCAAGGCCAGAGCCGGCGCTCCATCGCGAGGCCTTCCGGGCGCTCCTGCTGCTCTCGCCCGCCACCTACAAGCAGTTGCCTCTCGTGCTCGGCGCACGCTGAGAGAGAGTAACGCGCGGAGGTCGTATCGCCATCCCCGCGCCGTCGAGCTCGCAGCCGAAGTCGCCCCGTGGACACGGATGCATTCTCGCTCCCTACCGATCGTCGCATGGCCGAAACGGGCTCAAATACGGATGCAGGCCACCGGATCCACCCGGACGGCTCGCCATGCGGGAGCGAAGCACGCCACGAGCGTCACCACCGCCAGTAGCATCGTCACGCTAAGATAAGTCGCAGGATCCACGGCGCTGACGCCATAAAGCCAACCGCCCATGACTCTCATGGCCGCCAGCGAGAGGGCGATTCCTGTCAATAGACCGATCAACACGGGCCGATATCCGGCGGCGATTACAAGACGCAGCACGTTGCGCCGCTCCGCGCCGAGCGCCATGCGAATCCCAATCTCATGAGTGCGCTGCTCTACGGCATGGGCCACGACCGCATGAACGCCGAAAGCCGCCAGCAGCAAAGCGAACGCCGCGAATCCCGCGAGCACATTCATGCTGAAACGCCGCCGCCCTGTCGAAGCGACGAGGTACTGGTTCATCGTTTTGACGTTGGCAAGCGGGATGCTCTTATCAAGCGCCATGACCGCGCCTCGGATTCCTGAAACCAGCGCCGACGGATCGCCGCGTTCGGCTCGCGCGACCAGCACCATGTTCGGCCAGGGTCGATCCACTTGGGGTATATACATCTCAGGCTGCACGCCGACATCCAGGCCGAAATGCTTCACGTCGTTGACGATGCCGACGATCTCCCGCGGACGATGCGGTCCGTCTTCGATGATCAGTTTCTTTCCGAGGGGGTCCTGTCCGGACAGAAAACGCTTCGCCATCGCCTCATTCACGATGGCGACCGCGGGAGATCCGTCCGTGTCGTTTGCGTTGAATGGGCGGCCTCGTACGACCCGGATGCCCATGGCCTCGAAATAGCGCGCGCTAACCCGACGATACTCCGCTACAGATTTCTCGCTCTCATGCAACGAAGAGCCGTTGTCAACGATGAACGGACGACTTCCATGCTCTTCACTGAGCGGCAGATGACTGACCACGCCGGCGGAGTGCACGCCGGGCAACGCTTCAACGCGTTCAACGAGATCCCGAAAGAATCGCGCTCTGCTTTCGGGCGTGCGATACCGGTCACCAAGCGATAGGTCGACCGCGACGGTTTCATTCGCCAGGAACCCGGGATCGACGTTCCGCAAGCGCATGACGCTCTTGAGCATGAGTCCGGCGCCCACCAGCATCACGACCGACAGCGCAACTTCCACCGCCACCAGGATTCTCTGGGCTCGTGTATGCGTGACACCGGCCGCGTTCCTGCGGTCTTTCTTGAGGAAGGCTTGCGGATCGTGCCGTGATCCTTGAATAGACGACCAT
>JAFGSN010000117.1 GCA_016934575.1 Vicinamibacteria bacterium | reverse complement strand
TTCGGCGTTGCGACGTCTGTCGCCAGACGTTAAGCGTGAGACGCCGAACGGGGAAAGCCGCAGGTTTGCGTGATCTCGATGGGATTAGGGATAGGCGCCTTCGACGTAAGCTTCCGCCGCTTTGCGTACTCGATCATATTCGCCGCGCGCGCGGCGGATCCTCCGGTTCCCACGGAACATCCCTCCTCGCTTCGAGTCTAAGGTTGTGACGATGCCACTTGCCGGATCGTGACGAGTCGGTGGAGGGGGGGGGACAGCATGCGAGGCAGGCGACGGGCCGCCATTCTCGGTGGCATGCTCCTGTGCGCCGAAGCAGTGGGCGCCGCGGAGGCGAAGCCGCCCTATGACGCCATTCTCGAGGCATCGGACGCTGCTCCCAAGGATCGCGCCGTGCAGGAGCGGGCCCTCGCGCAGATCGACGCCCGGATTGCCGCCCTGCCGACGGACGCCCTGAATCACTACGTGCGCGGCAGGATCCTGTCGCGATTCGGACGCGATCGGGACGCCCTGCAAGCGTACGAGGAGGCCCTTCGCTGGGACAGCAACCTGGCGGATGCCCACTACAACGCTGGCGTCGTGCTGACACGCATGGATCGGATGCGGGAGGCGGCGCTTCGTTTCGATCGCGCCCTCGAGATGGATCCGCGCGCCGACGCTGCGTACAACGCGGGACTGGCCTACTACAACCTGAAGGACTTCGAGCGTTCCCTGGAGCGCTTCAACAGGGCGCGCGAGCTCGCGCCGGCCGACTTCAGCACCGCCAAGAAGGTGATGCAAGCGCAGCTCGCCCTGGGCCGGGAAGAGGACGCGTGGAGGACACGCAACGATGTGATCGGGCTCTGGAGGGCCTCGCAGGATCCGGCTGTGAGGAACCTTCGGGAGTACGTCCTCGACCAGTTCGAGGTGGGGACGTTCCATGTTCTCGTCTTCGAGAACCTCGCGCCCGCCGAAGACCTCGCCTACATCTACACGTTTCGGGTCTTTGGCCCGGACGAAAAGCCGGTGGGATCTGTGCAACTCGAGACGAGCGCCGTCATTCGCGAGTTGGGAACACCCTACCTGATGGGCATCTCTCGCGGCGCGGGGCACCAGCAAGCCGGATTCGGCTTCAAGACCCTGCCCAAGTACTCGGAGGTCAAGGCGATCGCCCAGAAGCTCATCGCCGAACGACTCTCTCCCTGAGGCGCGCGGAGACTCGTGTCATCTCTTCCGCCACACGATGGCGACGCTCATGCTCGAGGGCGGGGCCGACATTCGCCACGTGCAGGAGATGCTCGGCCATGCCGACATCAAGACCACGCAGGTCTACACCCAGGTGTCGATTGTGAACGCGTGTATTTGACTCATCGACCATCGTTCGGAAATAGGTACGGTGTCCCTGGATATGGAGAAATGACGTCACGCAGCGTTTTTCCGGCACCCAGGTTGATGATCTCGGAACTTTCCGGGCATCTGGTGGTCTAATGGATTTGACGCCGACGAACTGACCATGAAACACCGGGAGAACGTGCTGTCGCTGAAAATTCGGAGGAAATGCGACGTCTGTCGCGTTGTTGCCAGCGACCAGAAGTCGGTCGGGCGTGGTCGATCTCGGAATGCCCGTCTGTGCTTTGCGTTGTGCCTCACACTCGGCGCTTGCCAGCAGAATTTCATGAGACCAATCATGACAAATACCGATCGCGCGTCGCTGGAGTTGTTTCCGCTGACGCTGAGGAACGCGGTCGATCGCTACGTGATGCCGGTCGCGGACTCGATCACGCCGTACCATGTGTTGAAATCAGATCCAAAGGCACGGGAGATGAAACACGTATTGTGCATGGCGCTTGATCATGGAGTGGCGGTCGTCGCTGCTCTAGATCCGCAAGATCCCAAAAGGCTCCGGGCCGTTCGTCTGACGGTATCAGTTGACCAGCTCAAGACGCTTCCTTGCCCGGATGAGCCGCGCTTAACACGCGAATTCTGGATGTCACAACGGCCGGCAGAAACGGAAAAAATGGAAGCTGTAAGCTGGATCATTCACCAGCCAGGATGCGAAGTTTATCACGTGAGATTCACGTATTCTGCAGCATTGTACCACCTGCACCAGGAACACCCGGACATCGATGGAATTCTGAAACGGGCTTGGACGAGCATCGACCTCGCGCGCGAGGTCCGCTGGGCCACCTACGAGAAATCCCTGTCATTCATCGCAACGATCGAGTTCTGAATAGCCTATGCCTGATAGTTCTGGGCCTGGATACGAACGGCTGCGGTTGAACCTGATCCCGATAATTATCGAATCGCGGGACATTATACGCATTTCGATCGCCTTGCGTTTCGCCAGATTCGAGCAGGAATGCGCGACGTCGCGCGCATGATCGACGAGACCACCCGCGCCAGAAGTCCTATAATCAACGGAGGAAGCGCAGAAGAAAGCGACGTTCTTAAGTGAAGGTCTTATGCAGCCCGAATCAGTCCCGCCTGCTGCGCGTGATCGCGCGCGCTTTGGTCGTCGCACACGTCTTTCTTTCTCTGCCGCAGACGACGCATGCCTTCTTCACGCGACCGGCCGCTGTCGAGCCGGTCGACGTCGTCGACTCATTCGCTGGTCTTCCCTCGCTCGCCTCGTGTCCATCCATCGCGGTCCTGATCCTCGTCGCTGCCGACGCCGTCTGTGCGTTCGTCATGCCGGCGGATCTCCTGCGCGACGTGGTTTCCGTGGTCTCGGAACCTGTATTTGCAAACAAATACCACGGAGCACGATCTGAATGAGCAAAACACCGATCCATACCACCTCGGGAACAACCTGCCTTCTAGCACTGCAAATGGAACATCGATCCTCGAGCCAAGTCTGAGTATGGAGGTTGAATAGAGGGCTGCCACGACGTCGAGTCGCTGCGCGAGTCCTGGTCGAAAGTCGAAAGAATGAAGACAGGGAAGACGTCCGCCACATGTACCGAGGATACGTGCTCCGCGACGCCGGCGATCTTCGGCCTTTCGCTGCGCAGCCACATGTTTATCGAATTCATGGTAGTCGAGGCTGTTCTGGTCGGAACCTGGCTTTTCGCGTGGCGATCGGGAATCAGCGACGGCGGGCTTACGTTCGTGGTTCTACTAACAAGCGTCGCCCTCGGCTGGATTCTCCATGGTCAGCGAGTAGTCGCAATCGTGCGGCCGCAATGGATCGAGTCGCCTCGCTTCAAGTACGGCCGCGTGTTCTGGCGCTCGATTGAAAACGCGCGGCTGGAGACGGTCGGGCGCGGTTCGATGTTGATCCTGCGAATGCGAACACTGGCGGGCGACGTTCCCAGGCGCAGACACCTCACGGGGCTTGCATCGAACGAGATTGGGCTGCCGGTGGCGGCGCTCACCGGCGACGAGCAGGAGAAGCTTCTCGCTCTCGTGCAGGAACACGTAGGAATTTCTCGTCCGGACGCCGACGTGGTCGAATCCTCTGACGATGCCCGACAGTTAACGGAAGAATTCCATGCGACGCTCGAGGATCTCACGCCCAGCGCCTGGGCGCCCATGTGCATCATTGCGTTGAACGTGTTGATCTGGCTGGTCATGCTGGCCGACGGCCTTGCCCTGTTGAGACCCGCGCCGGCCGAATTGCTGCGCTGGGGAGGCAACGCCGCGTACGAGACGCTTCATGGTGGCCTGTGGCGCCTGTTGACCGGCACCTTCCTTCACAACGGTTTGCAACACTTGAGCTTGAACATGCTGGCGCTTTTGGTCATCGGGCCTCCGGCTGCCAGGCTTCTTGGCAACTGGCAGTTCCTGATAGTCTATCTGGGCTCCGGCCTGACCGGCAGCGCGCTCAGTCTCCATTTCTCGGCCCAGCAGAACGTTTCGGTCGGCGCGTCGGGCGCCGTGCTCGGAGTCATCGGCGCATTTGCCGTCGGCGTCGCCCAGCATCGTGCTCGATTTCCGGGCCGGAGCGCCGCGCGGATCGCGACCAACCTGGCTGTCTACGCGGTTTTTTCTCTGACAGCCGGCATGCTCACGGCGAGCGTCGACAACGCCACGCACGTGGGCGGGCTTTTCAGCGGCGCGTTACTGGGATGGTTGTTGATTGAAAAAGTGGCCGAGGAGCAGTACGAAAAGCAACGGCACGATCGCCAGATCGCCGCCATAGTGATAGTGCTCGTCTCGGTGACGGGTCTGGTGCGCACGGCGCCGATACCCGAGTCCGGTCCAACCGCGCGGTTTCAGGAGCTAGAGCAGTGGCGAGCGCTGCGGATCCAGTTCGACCGCACGATCGACGCCGTCCGACGAGACACGTACGGCGAAACGACAAGCGACGGGACTGCGGCCTATCGACCGCCGGCGACACATATCTCTGCTCTACGCAGTCTGGTGGCGGAGATGGAAGGCATTCAACTGCCGATCGGCGAGCCCGAAGCGGAGACGGCCGCGCTGGTGGAGCGAATCGCACGAGCATGGCTCGCGATATTGGAGCTGGAACAGCGCCGCCGCCGTGTCTTTCCGTATGAAGAGAACGACGGGCTGATGCAGCGCTATGAGGATGAGCTCTCGGAAGCGGAAGCAAAGCTCATGCTCAGAAAGGCTCTGTCGCCCCGCGCGCATTGAGCGTGTCTGGGTACAGTCCTCCGGTCCAGAGATCGTAGCGAGCAAGCCTTGTTCTGCATCGGATAGTGATTCTTGACGCCAGAGAGCGGATGGAGAACGTCGAGACTCGCCTGGCGGACTGCCTCGGCAGTGTTCAGTCCGTCGAGCAGGCGCCGGTGATACAGGCTCACCATCCAGGCCCTGGCCGACGCATCGCCAATCGGCCACAGGCTCATGCCCATGGCGTCGTCCTCACGATCGTCGGGAGGGTCGGCGGTTGTGGGCGTGTCCGTCATCGTCTTTTCGGCCATTCTCAACTCGGGAATAACCCGCCTTGCCGGGCGGCTCGCGGAAGGAAAGGACTATAGGTCTTTCTGTGAGACGGCGCCGTCCTCGCGAGCGGCGCTGTCTCTGTTCGCTTGAAGATGAACACGAAGCTATAATGCCGCGTCTCGTAGATTAGGCCCCTGCTTCCGAGACGACGTTCGCAGTTTTCAAACACGTTACGGGCGGAGTGATTTGTGTGATCCGGCGAGTGTCGTCAAAGAGACCAGAGGAATCAAACGGGGACGCGGGATGCTGCCGTGAATGCGGGCTCCGCCAGCATGCGGGGAGACCATGTCTATCCATAGTGATGCCTGCGTTCAACGAACAGGACAATATTGAAAAGGCCGTAAATGATGCGTATCGTGCCGTCTCATCGCTGGTGGGCGCTTTTGAGATCATCGTCGTCGACGACGGCAGCCATGACGAGACGCCGAGCAGGCTTGCCGCGCTACTGGCCGAGAGGGGCGAGCAACTGCGTGTCGTACGCCACGACGAGAAGCGTGGATATGGCGTGGCGCTTCGCGACGGTTTCTCCGTCGCGAAAGGCGCACTGGTCTTCTATACCGACGCCGACAATCAATTCGACCTTGGGGAGTTGGCGGATTGCATGCCCATGATGCGCGAATGGGATGTCGTGCTCGGATATCGGATAGATCGGCAGGATCCCTGGTTACGAAAGCTGACCTCGTCTTTCTTCAACAGGATGACATCTCTCGCGTTTGGATTGCCGGCCGTTCGCGACCTGAACTGCTCATTCAAGCTCATGCGTCGTGACGTTCTCGCGCGAATCGACCTGCAGTCGTCGGGTTTTCTGTTCGACACCGAGCTGATCGTGAGGCTTCAGCAATCTGGCGCCCGCTGCATCGAACACGGTGTGCGTCACTACCCGCGCAGGGCTGGACGCTCGACCGTTCGTCCGGGCGACGTCCCGCGCACGATCGCCGCCTTGTTGAGGATGCGTCGGCGACTCGGCAGCGCGCGGCGCGGTCGATGACGCGCGTTCCAGGCTGGCTGCTTCTGCCGCATTCTCGTCGCGTGGCTTTCGCGGCGGCATTGTTCGTGGCTTTCGCGTACCAGATACGTCGCCCCATGGAGATTACAGCCGACTCTCTGGCCCTTCGCATGGCCGGAGCCAGGGGCCTTTGGGCGGCGACGAATGACTTTGCTTGGACGCGTGGGGCGAGCACCTTTGTCCTGCCCGAACCTGGGCACGATCTGCGCGTGCGCGTCGATTTGCGGATATCCGGCTGGCGGCCCCGGGGACAGGACCCGCCGCTCGTTTACGTTCGCGCTGGAGACGCTGTCGCCTCATCACGCGTCAATCGTCGTATCGAAACGCTCTCGCTCGAGACAAAGACGCGCGGCGTCCTTCGTTCCGACCTGGCGGTCACGCTCCATTCGGAGACCTTCATACCCGGAAGAAGCGACCCGCGCGAGCTCGGAGTGCGTTTCCACGGCGTGCGGCTTACGCCGCTCGACGCTGCTTTGGGCCTTACGCGTCCGCCGCTGCGCCCTCTCATCATTTGCGCCCTGCAGGCGTTCGTCCTTTTTGGGCTGCTTGTGCGAATCGGCGTCTCCATCAGATGCACGACGATGGCGACGACCGCAATAGCCGTCGTTTGGGGGCTGGCCTTCGTCGTCGCGCGTGTTTACGCCGCCGTGATGGCTCCGCCAATGCTCGTCATATCCATCGTTGCGCTGTCGTTTTCGTATGCGGCCCCGCGATTGGTGCGCGCGGCGTTGGTCAGTGTTCGAGAAGCCGGGCGTGCCGCCGGTCGGGGATTGCGTCTTGCGATGGATCGACGAGCATTGGCGCTGCTCGTTTTTGGCGTGGCGGCTTTTTTGACAGCCCACATGGCACGACAGACTCTCGATATCGACCTCGTCTCGATCCGAGGAAGGGCGGTAGCGCGTGGATTCGGAGTAGCGGATCTCGCGGACGGGCGTCGTTTTCTCTACGCGCCGCGCGGCGCGCGGCTCGATCTGTCCGATTTTGGCGTGCACGGGATATGGAGGATCGAGGTTGTAGCGTCCGCGGCACAAAAACACGAAGGAGCCGTTCTTCTGCGCGTCGGCCGGGAAGGACTGTCGGCGACGTTCGGGCCGGAGTGGAGGACGTACAGGCTCAACAAACCCGTGCCAATTGGGTGGCGGAGCGGCGCGGTGATCGAGTTCCCAGGGATCCGAGGCGGCACGCTGCGCGTGGCCAGCGCGAGAATTCATCGGGACGGGAGCTTTCCCGCGCCGCGCGCCATGAGTTTGATCCTGGGGGCGGCGCTGCTCATCCTCGTGACGTTGCTTGCTTTCGGTGTGAACCGTTCCGCGGCATACGCGACAGTGAGCATGCTCATCGTCTTGGGGGCTATCGTCGTGGCGCTCGATCCCGTGGCCGTGATTCCGTTTCTTGGTTCCATGTCGATCATCGTCATGGCCGGCTCGATCCTCGGTCTTCTTTTGGTGGGAGCAATGAGAAGAAAGGGCGAGCGTGCCGCCGATATGCTCCCGCCGCCAGCCGCCATGGCGGGAGTCTTCCTGGGATTTCTAGCCTGGTATGCGGCCACGGCATTCCCGCTCTATAGGGGCGGACACTTCGTATTCCACTCGTCAATTGCGAGCGAGATCTGGCAAGGCCGCTTCCTCGAATATTACTTGCCGTACCCGGGAAGCATGCTCAGCCGGCAAGCGCAATGGGGAAGCATCATCGTTCCTCATCCCTGTTTGTATCAAACGCTCGTTGCTCCCGTGGCTGCATTGCCCAGGTCGACGTTCTACTTTGTCGAGAAAGGCTTGCTCGCCTTGGGACTCGCCACAATGGCCTGGAGCGTGGTGTGGGTCGCGATGCATGTGGGCGGCCGGAGATCGGCGGCGTTCGCCGGTATTTTGAGTGCCTGCCTGCCGCCGGCATTTCAGCTCCTCGGCCTTGGACACCTGATGACGTTGCTCGGATGCTGTGCGACAACCTGGGCGTTCGCCTTCCTCGTGCGGCGGACGGATCGCATCACGGAGCGATCCACCTGGTGGATCGCGGTCGCCCTTCTGACCTTCAGCTTCCTGTCCTACACCGCCGCGGTGTTGATTGGCGTATTCACGCTGGCCATGACGATCTTGCTGTGGTGGCGCGAAGCGAGGAGCGAGGCAGTCTCGCTCGCGACGGCGACGATCTCCGCATGCGCGCTGGCGTTCGCGCTGTACTATGTCCATTGGGCGATCCCATTTCTGAGCGAGTCGCTTCCGCTGATTCTCGATACGGACGCAAAAGTCGGATCGTTCGCATTCGTCACGAAACACCTGACGCGCTTGGCTCAACAGCCGCACAAGCTAAATTACACCTACGGATTCTGGCTCTTCCCCCTGGCGGGGGTGGCCGGCACGCTTCTGGTTAGAAGACGGCGCGAGCGGTGGCTTCTCGCGGCCTGGGGCGCATCGCTGATTGCCTTCATCTTCGTGGATCTGTTCTTTAACTTGCTCGCGAAACACCATTATTTGGTGATTGCGCCAGTCGTCGTGGGATTGAGCATGCTCCTCGACAGCATGTGGCGCAGAGATCCTTGGGGACGATGGGCGGCGATATCCATCGTCGCCGTTTTTCTGATCCTGGGTTCGAGAGTCGCGGCGCAGACGGCCTGGGGCTGGATTCCCTGAATACGCGCCCTGCCGGCCGCGAGACCGCGTTTATTGGGCCCGTTGTTGGTATTCCTCATTGCTTGATCTCTCGCGCGATCGTGCCGGAACAGGACTTTCGGCGTCAGACGTGGATGGCCGTGCAGTGCCGTCGAGCAACAGGCTGTTGTCATGGACAGGGATCCGAAGGTCTTGATTCCGGCATCAACGAGAAAGAGCCTGACATGAACGGCGCGACCGGCGGCTCACGTGAAACGACCGGGCGGCGGCACGTCCTCGCGCCTGGCGACGAGGCGGGCGCTGGCGCGCCCGATAGCTATCTTTGGTAGAACTCGCCATGAGAGTCTCGTCACCCCGGCGAA
>JAFGSN010000116.1 GCA_016934575.1 Vicinamibacteria bacterium | reverse complement strand
GTGTGATAGGTCGTGCTCAAGCTGAGTTGCGAACAGCCACTTGAAGTTATAAATGAACTCAAGAGCCGCCTGCTCGATCTAGTCTAGCTTTAGCAAACTAATAACCCTGCTCAGCCTACTTTTTTCTCATCACTGTCGCGCCTGCCCGAAACCAGTTCCAGCAATCCCTTTGCAAGTGCGGCGCGCAGGATGCCGAAGCGGTCGTTGATCTCCGTTCCCGCCTCTCCATTTTGACAGAGGACCAGGTCGGAGAACGACCCGGCTCCAGCAAACAACCGCAGAAGCTCCCGCGCGATTCCCCCCGCCTCCCTTCCACCGCTCTCTCGCAACCGTTCCGCCTGAAATGCCAGGGCGTCAGCCCAGCCCGGCTCGTCGCATTCGCACAGCAGGGCTTCCATTTCCCTCAGGAGTTCCAAAACATCAACGCGCTTTTCTTTCATCAGCCTGTCTCCAACTTCCCCGATTTCCCGAACCAGGATTTCCCGCAGTATCTCCCGTCAAAGCCCATGCCTCCTTGGTGTCGTTCGCTTCTGGTCGCGGGCGCAGGCCGCGTTGTCAAGCAACCTGTCAAGACGACACCGTTACGATAGAATAACGGCCGAGAGAAAACATGGACGGCGAACTCACGCTGATCGAGCCGCGCATCCGGCCGGCTCTTGATCCGGGCTTTCGTCCGGCCGTGCTCGCCAATCGGTTGTTCCTTCAGGACGTCTCCTCCTCGGGACAAGGTTCTCCGCTTCTGCTTGCGCTCGAGCGCGGCGACGGCTCTGTGGCCCGATTCGAAACGGTTCTTTTTCCAGACGACCATGCCCGCTCCCGGGCCAACCTGAGGCATGCCGAGCGCCTCCTCAAGTTTCTCTTGTGGCAGAAGGGCGGATATCGAGTGTATGTCGCCGGACCGGCCGCGGTAAGCGAGCACCTGAAGCAGGTTTATTCCCCGAACGGCGAACGCGCGTTTGACTTCCGTTTCATGGGAGAGCAGGTCTACGGCAAAACGTTCGCGATCGTGCCCTGCAACGCTTCCGAAGCGCCGCCTGTCAGGGAAAAGACGCGGCCTCTGGGCCGCCATCAGGCGGGCTGCCGCATCGGATTCGATCTCGGCGCCTCGGACCTGAAGGTCTCGGCGCTGATCGACGGCCGCCCGGTATTCTCCGAAGAAACCATCTGGGCGCCTCGCGAGCAAGGTGATCCCGACTATCACTACAGGGAGATCATGGCCGCGCTCCACCGGGCGGCTGTACGCCTTCCTCGCGTCGACGCCATCGGCGGAAGCGCGGCCGGCGTGTACGTGGACAACCGCGTCCGCGTGGCCTCGTTGTTCCGAGGCGTCGCATCCGAGAAATACGCCGCGGTGCGCGATCTGTTCGTCAGGATTCGCGAAGAGATGGGCGTCCCGCTGGAGATCGTGAACGACGGGGAAGTCGCCGCGCTGGCCGGCTCGATGTCGCTCGAAGACAACGCCGTTCTCGGGATCGCGCTCGGATCGAGCGAGGCCGCCGGATACGTCTCGCCGGACGGCAACATCACGGGCTGGCTCAACGAGCTGGCTTTTGCTCCGATCGACCTGAGCCCCGATGCGCCGGCGGACGAATGGTCGGGCGATCGAGGTTGCGGCGCGCTTTATTTGTCGCAGCAATGCGTGTTCCGGCTGGCGCCCCGCGCGGGCATCGCCTTGCCCGCCGGCGTGACGGACGCCGAGCGGCTGGCCTTCGCTCAGAAGAAGCTCGCAGACGGTCATGAAGGCGCCGTCGACATCTGGAGAACCATCGGGACCTACATGGGCTATGCGATCGCGCACTACGCGGATTTCTACGACTTGCGACACGTGCTCTTGCTGGGCCGCTGCACATCCGGGCAAGGCGGAGCGCTCATCCTCGATAACGCGCGGGAAGTGCTCGCCGCCGAGTTCCCCGCTCTGGCTGGCGGCCTCGTTCTGCGCCTTCCTGATGAAAAAACACGGCGAGTGGGCCAATCAGTGGCCGCGGCGAGCCTGCCCGCGCTCAATTCAGAGGATTAGGACGATGAAGCTGACATGCGACACGGCCGAGATCTTCGTGCCGGACGGCGCTTCGATCGAGAGCGCGCTGGCGCGAACGACGCACATGGGCGTAGCCGCCCACCAGGACGATCTGGAAATCATGGCCTTTCACGGAATTCTGGAATGCTTCCAGCGCGATCACCGCTGGTTCGCCGGCGTCGTCGTCACCGACGGCGGCGGATCACCGAGAGACGGCCTCTATCGAGATTTTACGGACGAGGCGATGCGGCAAGTGCGCCGCAAGGAACAGAGGAAGGCGGCCGTGGTCGGCGAGTTCTCTTTCCAGGCGTTTCTCGACTTCCCGAGCAAGGACGTCAAGGACGGTTCGATCTCGGCGCCGGCCGACGATCTGACGGCGTTATTCGCGGCCGCGCAGCCCGAGATCGTCTATGCTCACAACCTGACGGACAGGCACGACACGCACGTCGCTTCGGCCCTCAGAACGATCGCGGCGTTGCGCCGACTTCCGCGCGCGGCGCGGCCGCGGCAGGCGTTTGGATGCGAGGTCTGGCGCGACCTGGATTGGCTGCTCGACGCCGACAAGGCGGCACTGGACGTCTCCGCCCACGAGAACCTCCAGTCCGCGCTGCTCGGCGTGTTCGATTCGCAGATTTGCGGCGGCAAACGCTACGATCTGGCCACCCTCGGCCGGCGGCGCGCGCACGCGACGTATCACGCTTCACATGCCACCGACGTCTCCACGGGGATGACCTACGCCATGGACCTGACGCCGCTCATCGACGACCCGCGTCGAGATATCGGCGAGTTCGTGCGCCAATCTCTGAATCGTTTCGCGACCGACGTGACGACGCGGATCGAACGACTGTCGTGAACAGGAACTCACGCACCGACGCGAAATCGCCGAGAACGCCATGTCGCTGCAAGCCCGACACGTTCGATAGCGAGCGAAGCAGTCCTTTGGAGATCCCTCGCTCACCTGTTCGATATCGGCGCGCTCAGGACGACCGAAGCCCGTCTCGGCCAGTCGTATCTCTTCGGGCGACGACGCTCAAATCGGGACTCGCGATGACGAGTTGTCACTTGCGCTTACGGTCTCAGCGTTGGCGTCGCGCCATGGCATGCCGCATCTCCGACGGCTTGAAAAGACGGCTGTCCCCGAAATCGCCGACTCTCATGCTGCTCATGATGTGCAGCGAGCGATAGACGATGTACTTGAAGTTCTCGCGATAGCCCGCGTTCTTGAGATCGTCGTTCAGGTTCCGTAGCGTCTCGAGCTGCACCTCGAGGTACTGGTCCGGATCGGGCCGCTGGAGCGCGCGCGAGGCCAGCGCGCGCGAGCCGAGGTGGCGCCGCGCGAGCTGCGTCAATCGCGTCGCCGGCGACTTTTGCGATCGGTCCGCGCCCAGAAGCACGGGAACGCGCCGATTGTTGGCGCGATCGATATCCTCGTGCGCGATAATCCAGCCCAGGTTCATGATCGAAAGACGGCCGCTCACCCTCTGCAAGATGTTCTCGGTGAACGGCTTGATCGCCGTCTCGTAGGAGTCCTTGATCCCGCTGAAGAGATTCAGGACGAAGTGAACACGGAAGAAGTGAACGGCGTGAGCAACGAGCTTGATCGCCGGATGGCCCCCGACGATGCCGGATAGCTCCTCGATGAAGCCGTCGAGGTTGATGGCCTGCGGATCGTACGTGTCCTCGGCGCGGTCGATCAGCGCATGGATGCGCGCGGGCGGAACCGACAAGTCGTTGTAGATTTCCGATCCCGTGGCGAAAAGCGCCCGCAGCTTGCGGAAAAGCATGGCCTTGACGACCTGGCTCGCCGCCACCGTCGCCGCGGGCAGGTGCGGCGTGAAAATGAGGATGCCGCTGTTCGAAAAGGGCAAAAAGTCGATGACGTTGGGATCAAGCCCTGATTTTAGATCCAGCACCACGTAGCTGGCGTCGAGACCGTTGATGGCGTCGATGAGAGCGTCGCGACTCTCGGCGCTCATGTTCGTGACGTCGTCGATGACGTCGTGCGGCGCGGCGACGAAGCCGAAATCGACGAAGCGGCGCATCGGATCCAGACGGCGGTCGAGCTGCGTTACGCAGTCGGCGAGCGGGCGCCCCTGCTTGAAAAAGTGATAAAGATCGCGAGTCACGGGCGTGTCGATGAGATTGCGTACTGAAGAGGTACCCATGTCGAGATCGACGAGAACCGTGGGCGCATGGCGCGACAGGGCCAAAGCGTAGTTCAGGGCAAAGGTCGTCTTGCCGACGCCGCCTTTTCCGGACGATATCGGGATGATTCGCTTGCTCTTTTTCATGCCGGACGCTCTCTCCTCTGATCAACCAACAGGATCATGCCGACGATGCGAATTCTGTCACGGCTTGCCTTGCGAAGGGCACCGCGTCTCGACCGCCGGGCGATCGCCGCTCATGTTCCAACGCGGACGCGCCGTTAATCGATTCGCTCCACGGTTACGGTAACGTATTTGAGATGGAACGCCAAGGCGCAAGCTTTATAGCGACCAATCGTGGATGGCGCCTTGACAAGGAGGAAGCGAACCATCGAGCGCGAGCCGCCGCAGAGAAAACCAACTCCAGCACCAAGTTTTAGTTTTAACATATGGCTTGGGTTGGCGCCCTGGATGCGCGCGGACGGTCTTTATAGCCACTACAGCCGACAGGGCGTTCAATAACCGGCGCAAAGTCGGAATCTTCATGAACCGACTGACGCAGATCCGTCAGTTCGACCTTTAAACCCGACACCTTAAGCCCATCTGACTCGTCAATCACAAGCAATTCCGGATCAGGCACGGCGCCTTCAACCCGCGTTCCAGGACAAGCTCCAGCGGAGGTGTAAAAAACAGTAATGTGGCGGTACGATGTTTCGCGGGCGATACGAATGCGTCACCGCGGGATGTGAATCGTAATCTTGATTGAGGACCAAAGTGAACGAATGGCGCCCTGATTCCTGGCGGCTCAAGACGGCCAAGCAGCAACCCGTTTATCCCGATCCCGAGCGATTGGACAAGGTCATGCGCCGGCTGGCGGCGCTCCCGCCCCTCGTGACGTCGTGGGAAATCGAGCGTCTCAAGAGTCAGGTCGCCGAGGCCGCGACCGGTCGCGGCTTTCTCCTCCAGGGAGGAGCGTGCGCGGAAAGCTTCGATCATTGCCAGCCGGACGTGATCACCGCCAAGCTCAAGATTCTTTTACAGATGAGCCTGATCCTCATGTACGGGCTCAAGCGGCGCATCATCAGGGTCGGCCGTTTCGCCGGACAGTACTCCAAGCCTCGCTCCGAGGAGACCGAAACCCGCGACGGGCTCACGCTGCCGAGCTTTCGCGGCGATCTCATCAACCGCCAGCCTTTCACGGCCGCGGATCGCACGCCGGATCCCGACCTTCTATTGGAGGGTTATCAGCGCGCGGCTTTGACCCTCAATTTCATTCGCGCCCTGGTCGACGGCGGTTTCGCCGACTTCCATCACCCCGAATACTGGGACCTCGACTTCACACGGCATGCGCCGCGCGCCTCCGAATACCAACGGATGGTGCAATCGATCGGCGACTCGCTCGGTTTCATGGAAACGCTCGCCGGCGTCCAGCCCGGGGGACTGACCCGGATGGATTTCTTCGCCAGTCACGAGGGCCTGCACTTGCTTTACGAGCAGTCCCAGACTCGTCAGGTGCCCCGCCGCAAGGGCTGGTACGATCTCACCACGCATCTGCCATGGATCGGCCTACGCACCTCCGATCCGGACGGCGCACATGTCGAGTTTTTCAGGGGCGTCCGCAATCCCATCGGAGTCAAGATCGGGCCCGAGACTACCCGCGAACGGCTCCGGGAGCTGATCGACATCCTTCTGCCGGACAACGAACCCGGACGATTAACGTTCATCCACCGCTTCGGCCGTGACAAGGTCGAGACCTGTCTGCCGCCGCTCATCGAGGAAGCGCGGGCCGCCGGCAAGACCGTGCTGTGGTGCTGCGATCCGATGCACGGCAACACCGAGCCCACGGCCAACGGGTTGAAGACCCGGCGCTTCGACAACATCCTCGCCGAGCTGGAGCAATCGTTCGCGATTCATGCCGATATGGGAAGCGTGCAGGGAGGCGTGCACTTCGAGCTGAGCGGCGACAACGTCACCGAATGCATCGGCGGCGCGCGCGGCCTGACGGAAACGGACCTCGCGCGCGCCTATAAATCCCAGGTCGATCCACGACTCAATTACGAGCAGGCGCTGGAGATGGCCATGCTGATCGCCAACAAGACGGCCCTGACCACCGGCCGTGCATAGACTGCCTATCTTTGAATCCGCAGGACAGCCGGGCAGGGAATAGAACCGGCGCGCGACACCTTGATCGAGTTGAAGGGCGACCGCCTCGTCCGAGCTTCAAGCGTGCTGCTTCTCGATCAGCCGCTGTCCGGCGGCAAGAGGCTCCTCATCGGCCCGATGCGCCAGTTCCTCGACATCGAAGACGCCAGGGAGAATCGCGTCCGGCGCGTCGGCGTCTTGGTCGTCTTCGAGCTGAGCGCGCGCGCCCTGGGCCTGCACAAGCCGACTCTCATCGGTCAGGCGGCCTATCACCTCGACGACCGCTTCAAGCGCCACGAGCCCTGGGCGCTGGCGGCGATGCGATTCAGCATCGGGAAACAGTCAGCGATAACGATAGAGCTTCACGCGCTGTATAGTGAAGCGACCGGGTTCGAGGTGCACGTGACGGCCCTGATGAGTCTGATCGCCATTGAGCCAACGCGTGCGCACCCAGCGACCGTCATCGTAGCGGCCCTCCTCGACGGAAAGAATGCCGATGACGGGATGATCCGGCGTCGGCGCGCTGAACGTGACCGTCAATCCGATGCCGGCGAACAGGAGCTCGTC
>JAFGSN010000115.1 GCA_016934575.1 Vicinamibacteria bacterium | reverse complement strand
TGACTCGCTTTGCCCGTCAGCCTCACCGTCCCAGAGCAATCAGAAGCGCCGCAGAACAGCGGACACGGAACGACCACCGTCTCATCCTAAATGATCAAACGGCCTGGCGCGCGCTCCCGATCAGGCGTTTCAACAATCCGCGCAGCGCGTCGCGCTCGGTGAACACGCCGACGAGTTTGCCCTGGCTCAGAACCGGCAGGCCTCCAACTCGAAGATCGAGAATCCGCTGGGCCGCTTCCTCGACTTCCATGTCGGCGTCGATCGTCACCGGATCGCGCGTCATCACGCGCGATAGCGGCGTGTCGTTCACGATGCGGTCATACTCCTCCGATGCCGCGATCGAGAAGGGGCTGGGAAGCGAGCGCTTGACGTCGCGGTCGGTGACGATGCCGACCAGGGCCTTCTGGGAATTGAGAATTGGGATATGACGCATCTTGCGCACGACGACCAGTTCGACGGCCTGCGCCAGCGGCTCGTCCTCATGGAGCGTATGGGGATCCTTGCTCATCAGCTCACGCACCGTCCATCCGTCCATGAAGCGCCTCCTCGCGCAAGATCACGATACCGTCATTCCGTCGTTTTAGACCTGACGAGCATCCGTATTCTCGAACATATCATGAACGTGTCATGCCAAACAGCGGATTCACGTAGCCGCCGTCAAGATGCGCTGACCTTGCCGACGGCCTTTTGCCTGTTCCCGCTTGACCTCATCTCTCCGCTCGAGAATCATCGGAGTTGATGCGCATTCTACACCTGACGGACCGCGCCAGCGTTCACGGTGGAGCTTACTGGCATCTACGCTCGATCCTGGACTGCTCATCCGAGCATGTGAGTCTCGTCGCGGCCGGCCGTCGCGATCCGGACGCCCGACTCCCCTGCGCGGTCGTCATTGTGGACGGACTGGACAGTCCGGACCGCCGCAACGTCGCGCTTGACGAGATCGCGGCGTCCTTTCGACCGGATGTCGTCCATCTTCACACCATCATGAATCCCACGGTTCTCGAGTGGGCCGCTAAACACGCAAGACCATCGATACTTCTGTCCCGGCCGCGGCAAGTGGACTGCGTCGAACAAGCCCTGCCGCGATCCGATGAGCGCCTCGCGCTGCGCGGGATGTTTCTCCGATGCCGCATACATGAGACATATCGTGCGCCTGACCGAGGAGCGGCTCGCGGCCGTGCGCCGACTGACGATTGTCGTTCTCTCGCGCTACATGAAACACGAGCTGTCGCTCGTCGGAGTGCCCCAGGATCGGATTCATGTGATCGCGCCGTTCGTACATGGGCTTGACCTCGCCGCCGCCTCAAATGGCCCGGCGTGCGTACTCTTTGTCGGACGGCTCGTTGACGCCAAAGGAGCGCAAGACGCCGCGTGCGCTTGGCGTCGGGCAGGGATCGATCTGCCGCTTGTCTATGCTGGAACAGGTCCATTGCGCCCGCGGCTCGTGGACATGGGAGCAGACGTTCTCGGCTGGATCTCACACGAGGATCTCTCTTCTCTCTATCGGCGCGCCACCGCGGTTCTCATGCCCTCCCGCTGGCAGGAACCTTTCGGCATCACGGGGCTCGAAGCTTTGACCATGGGAGTTCCCGTCGTGGCATGGAACTCGGGCGGCATGGGCGAGTGGCATCCGGGCATTCTGGCGCCTTGGGGGGATCATGGCGCTCTTGCGCACTCTCTGCGTGCCGCGATCGGCCGGCGGTGCTCCGCGCCTCCCGGATTCGGGCGCAAGCCTCTGATGAAGCGATTGACGGCGCTCTATCGCGCAACGTCACGATCAAGGTGATTCCATGAGCGCTTTCGGAATTGTAATGCGGCTACCAAATGTCGCTCCCTCGATGTTCATTGGGGTCGCCGCAGCTTCTGCTTTTGATGCCCGGGACTGAATCCCCAAGAATCGCGCCCTGTATGCTCCGGACTCGGATTCGAGGGTCGTTTTCGATCCCGTCTCCGCCGCGGCATGCCGCGATCGCGTCTTACATTGGAGGCAACAGCGCTTCGTTTGGAATCGTGTCCTCCGGTCTATCGGGCACGGTCCAGTAAAGGCGGAATTCGGCGTCGAACTGGGAGTTGAAGAAACGAACCCGGATGGGATGATCTCCCGCCTCCAGCCGGACCGCGCCGTCCCTACGAAGACGACCGTGATGACCGCCATTATCAACGATGATTCGGTCGTTGATTTCCAGGGTCGAGCCGTCGTCCGATTCGAGAGTGAAGCGATAATCTCCGCTCACGGGAACGCGCAGGAATCCAGTCCAATCGACGCTGAACGGCACCGGATATGGAGGCTCGTTCTTCCAGTCGAAGTCAAGCGTCGGATCCAGACGCACATGCGACGGCCCCTGCCAGTTGTGTGTGCGGTAGTAGCGTCCGACAAGCCCGTGGCGAGGATCGACGAGACGCGTCGCATGCTGATACCAAGGCGGCGCCAAGGCGATCATCGCTGCGGGCAAGGCGATCAAAACGTAGTCTCTCCAAACGAGACGAGAAGAGTCATGTTGCGACGACAATTCAAGCATGTCGCAAGTCCTTGATGGAGCATGCTCAGCCGCATGCTCTGGGCCGATCTCGCTTCTGCGCACTGAAGCGATACCGGCGGATCCGACGTCCGGTTCGATTTCGGAGTCCCCGCTGATTGGCTCTCCAACCGACATCGCGGATTTCGACGAAGCCGCTTCCCGCCGCGTCATGCGGATCATCAACACGCCGAAAACGAGCCAGGCGAGAACAAGCGGCGCAAGCTGCCATGCCGGCGGCAGCCCCGACCACCATCCGAGATTGAATGAGTTCGTGTTTCCAAACGCGAACTCGCCGGGACGGAAAAGCCCGTCGACTCCGATGGCTAGTCGGCTCTCCAGAAAGGCAGGCACGTAGAACTGGCGCCATGGCTGCGCCCACTCGTACTGCGCGCGCGGCTCGGTCGCGGTCGCCATAAGCATTGAAAAAACCGAGATCAATAGCAATGGAAGGAAGATAGAACGTAGGCGCCGGACGACATACACAAGCGGGAAAGCCGCGAACGGCAAAACAGGGATGACATGCCGCGGTCCGACGGACGTCGCACCTCCCCAAAAAACGATGGACTCTCCATAGCACGCGTTGAACGTCAGATAAGCGGCGAGCATCGCCGAGAATAGAACAACCTCTATCCGCAGACGACGACGCCACGCCAAGGCGACGATGCCGGGCAACGCCAGCCACAAGACCGGGCTGCACGCATACAGCCAGCCGTCGTCATAGCCGATATAGACGAGCCCCCGCTGCGGGCGAACGGTCGTTTCCGCGAGCACGTCGAGAAAGGACCGCCACCCGGGCCAGTGCACGCCCATGAAGCCCAAGGAGTGCGATTCGAACATGGGCGGCGGTTTCTCGGCATAGATCTGATAAGGCGTGAAGAAAACGCGACCGAAAGCCGCGAGATTGTAGAAGACGAGAACCAGTCCTCCCATGCCGCTTCCTGCGCCGAGCAGCGACAGCGATCCGAGCTTCCTCCGCCAGGAAAGGCCACGATCGCCGGCAAGAACCACCATGACGTAAAGGCCGATCAAGGCCGCGAGTATCGCCGTGGGATACTCGGTCGCCACGCTGAATCCCAGAAGAAATCCCGACGTCAGATAGCGCCAGAAGGCTCTCATTAAACGCATGCGGCCGTCATGGCATCCAACGATCAGGCAAAACGCGATTGTAAGCTGAGCAGCGGCGTGCTGGTGACTGTAGAAGAGCGTCATGTACGGAAACGCGATCGTTCCCAGAAAAACCGCCACGACCGCGAGCGCCGATGAAAGAGCGTCGTTCGTGAGCTGTCGTAAACGGCGGCACACCAGAGCGGCCGCGAGAGCGCTCAGAAGTCCCACGGTAAAGGTTCGCGTCAAATATGCGACGAGGTGCCAGTATCGCGCCTCGCCAACAAGCTTCGCCTTCAGCGCCGGTCGCAGCGCGCTTCTAAAGAGCCCGAACGGCCCAAGGCCCAGAATCGTCGTTCCGGGCGCCTTGTTCGGATAAATCAGACGCATGCCGTTTTTTTCGATCTCGACGACGTCGGCCGTGTTGTAGGCGTAACGCTCGATCGCGAGCGTGCCTTGCTCCAGAACCGCGCGCATCTGATCCCAGCGCGCGTTCTCGTTATGCTGTGGAGAGTGATAGAAATACGCACCACTCATCCAGACAAGCAGGAACAGTGCAATCTCGACCTTGTGCTCACGCCGCCAGACGTTCCATCGGCCGCCTGTCCGAGTTGATCCGCCTTCCCCGTTTGGATTCATCAGCATCAAACGATACCGAGCGTTGCACGTCTTGGTCAAGCGCCGATATATGTCGTCCTTCAGTCGACGTCAGCGGTTGCTTTACGTCGCAGGATACCACGCAGCCATCGGCATGTTTCCCGGGTTCATGCTCACACCGACTCCTCGATTGACTTCGTTCGGCGGGTTACCTAGAGTCTCGATGTCGTCGCCGTTCTCGTCACGCCGCCTGTCGACGGATTCCGGCGAGTCGAGGGATGCGGGCGCAGCACAGACTGCGGCTTCGCAAGCGATGACGCGCCTTCTCTCGAGGCCTATGGAATGACTCTCAGGCGCATCTGCGTTTTCTGCGGCTCCAGTCCGGGAGCCGATTCCGAGTACGCTCACGCCGCCCGGCAACTCGGGTTGGCATTGGCCGAACGAGGGATCCAGTTGGTCTATGGCGGAGGGCGCATTGGTCTGATGGGACGCCTCGCTCGGACCGTGATGGACGTCGGCGGTACGGTCATCGGCGTGATCCCCCGTCAACTCGTGGAGAGAGATCTGGCCTTCATGCAGGTATCGGACCTGCGAGTCGTCGGCACCATGCACGAGCGCAAGGCGCTGATGGCGGAACTGGCCGACGGTTTCATCGCCCTCCCCGGTGGATTGGGGACGATCGAGGAGTTGTTCGAGGCGCTCACGTGGGCGCAGCTCGGCATGCACAGCCGACCATGCGGTCTCATCGACGTCGCTGGATACTACCGTCGGCTGATGGATTTCGTCGATTATGCCGTCGAACAACGGTTTGTCGAACCCCGGCACCGTGACATGCTGCTGGTTGACTCCGATCCCGCGCGGCTTTTGGAACGATTTCATGATTACCATCCGCCGCCGCTTTTGGACAAGGCGAAATGGGCGCTGAGCATGGGAGCGATGTAGTCCGCATCGACGCTGGATCGCCGACGGAACCTTGACGCGACGTTTGTTGAAAGGTTAACCTCGTTTTCTCGAACGACTCAACATGAGCGATCCTTACGAACTCACGAATCCAGACGACGATCGAGACGACATCGAGAATCATCTCGTCGATCGACCGGACGCCTGCGAATCTTCCGCTCCCTCCGAAGTTCCGAAGATCGCCAGCGGCGACGCGCACGATGCTATGCCGGCCTGGCCGCCGCCCCTGCGGCCACGTCTCGACTTCCTCATCATCAGACGCCTGCTTCGAGGCTTTCCGGCAAGAATCTTGATTCTTGCGCGCTCTTTCGCCTCGGACAACGCGCCGTTGCTCGCCATCCTGGGGATCGCCGCGGTGCTGCGCTTCTGGGGCCTCGCTTTTGGATATCCCGGCAAGTACCGTCCCGACGAGGAGTACCTCGTCTCGCGCGCTCTGACATTCCACTCAGGCGATCTCAATCCTCATTTCTTCATCTATCCGACTCTTTACATGTACGTGCTTGCAGCCGTTTTCGGCTTCGTGCGCCTGTCGGGCGAGTGGCTTGGAGCCTTCGGATCTGGCGGCTTCATGGACTTTCTCGGCCGTCATCACTTCGCGCCGTTATACGTCATCGCGCGCGCCACGACGGCGACCTCGGGCGTGATCGGAGTGTGGGCCGTCTTCCGTCTGGGCCGGGTCGCGTACGGAAAGACAGTCGGGCTTCTGGCGGCGGGCGTCCTGGCCGTCAACTTCTCCCACGTCCGCGAATCGCACTTCGCCACTACCGACATACCAATGACGCTGCTTCTCACTTTTGCTTTTACCGAGATCGTCGGTCTCGTCAACGACGGCCGGCTGAGACGCTATTTCCTGTCGGGCTTACTGATAGGGCTTGCCGCGAGCACGAAGTACCCCGCCGCCGCCGCTCTCGTCCCTCTGGTCGTCGCCGCCGCGTTGCGCGCGCTTGAAGAGGTCGCCCGACTTCGATCCGGCGCCGGCATCACGGATCGTCGACTGGCGAAGGTCTTCCACGTGGCCGCTCAGCACGCCGGCGCGCTCATCGTCGCTGGCGTCTGTTTTTTTATGGCTTTCATCATGGGATCGCCGTATCTGCTCATCGACATCGCGACCGTGCGGCAAAATCTCGCCTATCAACTGCCGTTCGCACAGGAAGGCGTCGCGGGCCTCGAAATGCCGCTCGGATTCGCCTGGTTGTTCCAGTTCGGCCTGCCGCATGCGGCCGGCGTAGCTCTCATGACGCTCTTGATCATCGCGATTCTTCTGGCTCCGCTCAGGGCTCTGCGTTATGGTCCGCGGCGTGACGCGCCGGCCTTGGTGCTGGCTTCATTCGTGATCGCCTTGTGCATTCCTTTGATCTGGACGCGCTGGATCTTCCTCCGGTACGTCGCTCCGTTGATGCCCGTCGCAGCAATCCTCGCCGCCGCTCTCGTCGTCGCGCTGGCATCACGGGTTATCCGCGCGAAGCGCGTGCCGCTTGTCGCCGGTCTGGCGTTGGGGCTCGCGAGCCTGGGCCCCGCATATCGGTCGGCTCTGACTTCTCGGCTGCTTGCCAAGACGGACACGCGCCAGATCGCACGCGATTGGATCAAGCGTCACGTTCCTGGCGGATCGGACATCGCCATTCATCGCGCGTTTGTCTACGGCAAGCCGGAGCTGCCGCACGGTTACCAGTACGTCGACATCGAGAGCGGCCGGGGCCTTCTGGCGCGCTGGGCTCTCCTTGACGATTCTCCGATCCGTTACTATTCGCCGCCGCCGCCCGAATCGGCCGTTGAAATGCTTAACGCGCGCGGGCGTTTGAGAGAACGATACGATCCTTTCATTCCGGGTCTCGCCAAACGCGCGGTTTTTGACCCGGCCGACGCCTTCTATCTGCCGGTTTCCGGACTTTCATCAATGCGGCGTCCGGGCCCGACTATCAAGATCTACGAGATCGCCGAGACGCCGCCCAAGCCCCCTCGATCCGACTGCGGATTGCTTGGGCGCTATTACCCTAACACCCGCTGGGAGGGCGATCCCGAGCTCGTCCGGGTGGACACTTTTTTCCTGTTCAGTTGGCAAGACGTATTCCCCGTTTCGACGCCGTTTTTCAGCGCCGAGTGGATCGGCCGGATCGAGACTTCCTCGGCTGGTGATCATGCTTTCCGTCTCGAGTCCGATGACGGATCAACTCTTACAATCAACGATCGCCTGGTCGTGAACAACGGCGGGAAACACCATCCCATATCCGTCTCCGGCGTCATCCGACTCGACGCGGGCCGGCACTCAGTCCGCCTGCGCTACGTCAACGAAGCCTTTACTGGCGTATTGCGCGTCTTCTGGACTTCTCCGGGCTCATCGGAAAGCGTGCTCGATTGCGCGGTCCTTCGTTTGCCTCCGTCGCCTGAAGACGCTCGCGCTTCGGCTTCCCCGCCCCTTCAATGACTGACATCTGTTCGAGCGCCGACTCCGTTTCAACGATCATCAAATCGCGATGGGCTTGCCCCAAGTGCCGTAGCAGTGATCTGCGCGAGGAGGACGGCGGCATTCGATGCGGCCGCTGCGCTTCATCCTTCGGCGTTCACCGCGGTATCCCGTTGTTTCTTGGCCGAGATGTCGCCTCGACCGCCGCGGCCGTGAACGTCGATCTCACCATTCTGATGTCGGCGCTCAACGAGAGCGAGAATCTCCGTGTCCTTATGACCCAGGTTCAAGACGTCCTACGGGAGATCGAGATTCGATACGAAATCCTCGTCGTCGACGGCGGTTCAAGCGACGACACCGTCGAGGTCGCGCGTGCGCGCGGCGCGCGCGTCATCATGCAAAAGCGGCCCGGCTATGGAAGCGCATTGACCGAAGGTTTCCAGGCGGCATGCGGAAAACGCATCATGACAATGGACGCGGACCTGTCCCATCCGGCCCTTTATGTAGAACGTCTCTGGAGAGCACGCGACCAGAGCGATCTCGTGATAGCGTCACGCTTCCTCGAAGGCGCCCGTTTCGACGGCCCTTTGCTACGCAGGCTCCTCAGCCGGATTCTCAACTTCGTCTTCCGTCACGGTCTCTCGATCCCCGTTCGCGACATGTCGAGCGGCCTGCGCCTTTATCTGGCCGATTGCCTGAAGGACGTCGTCATTCGCGGCGTCAACTTCGAGGCGCTCGAAGAGCTGTTGTTGGGCGTCTATATGGACGGCTGGAGCGTCAGCGAGATTCCCTTTCACTACGCCCAGCGTGACCGCGGCCGATCAAAGGCGCGGCTCCTCTCCTTCGGTGTCTGTTTATTGCGCAGCTTCTTCATGCTCTGGCGGCTGCGCAGCTCGATCGCGGCCGCGGACTATGACGAGCGAGGATTCTCGAGTCGCATTCCGCTGCAACGCTACTGGCACAGGCGCCGGCATGGCATCGTCGTCGGGTGGCTGCGAAATCACATCGGAGCGACCCTGGACGTCGGTTGCGGATCGAGCCGCATCTTGCACGACCTGCCCCTGGCGATCGGGCTCGACGTCTCTCTGTCCAAGTTGCGCTACCTGCGACAGCGACATGCGACGGTCGTGCAGGGCAGCGTCTTCGATCTCCCGTTCCAAGACGCCTCCTTCGAAAACGTCGTCTGCTCGCAGGTCTTGGAACATGTGCCCCAGGACGAGACGGCTTTTCGCGAGC
This sequence comes from Vicinamibacteria bacterium, assembly GCA_016934575.1. Lineage (GTDB taxonomy): Bacteria > Acidobacteriota > Vicinamibacteria > Fen-336 > Fen-336 > JAFGSN01. The sequence continues at coordinate 43,577 of JAFGSN010000115.1, read as the reverse complement.
TGGGGCGGGTGATCCGTCCCGGCGGGCTGCTCGTCGCCGGCACGCCGGATTATGGACGCCCCTACTGGCCCTTCATCGAGGGCCTCTACAAGCGCGTTCATCCTCACGGATACGCCGATGAGCACATCACTCACTACGACCGGCGCGGCCTTGATCAACAACTCGAACGCGCCGGATTCGAGCCTCTGCGACATGCATACATTCTCGGAGCCGAGCTCATCGTGCTTGCGAGAAGAGTCTGAAGCCGGAATCCAGCTTGCTTTGGCGACGGTCACATGCAAAACGCGGCGGCGGCACACGCCACGCCGTGATCGGTCCGGCTGGAGCGAACATCGTCCGGCTCAGACGGCGCGCGCCTGATCGGCGGCGTTGCCGATGTAGTTGTGGGGCGTGAGCGCGCGCATCGCCGCCTTGGCCTCGGCCGGGACGTCGAGAGACTCGATGAAGGCGTCTATCGTGGATTTCGTGACGATCTTGCCCCGCGTCAGAATCTTGAGTTTCTCATACGGCGCGCTCACGCCGTGACGCCGCATGATCGTCTGTAACGCTTCGGAGATCACTTCCCAGTTGTCGTCCAGATCCCGGCGCATCCGATCGCGATCAACCTCGAGCTTGGCGATGCCCTCGAGCGTCGAATCGTAAGCGACGAGGCAATAGCCGAGACCGACGCCGATGTTGCGAAGCACCGTGGAATCCGTCAAGTCACGCTGCCAGCGCGAGATCGGCAGTTTCTCGGCCATGTGCCGGAGAACGGAGTTGGCCAGTCCGAGGTTGCCTTCCGAGTTCTCGAAATCGATCGGATTGACCTTGTGCGGCATCGTCGATGAGCCGACTTCTCCGTCCACAACCCTCTGCTTGAAGTATCCAAGCGCGACGTATCCCCAGACGTCACGATCGAAATCGATCAATACGGTGTTGAATCGGATGAGGCATTGAAACAACTCCGCGATGTAATCGTGCGGCTCGATCTGCGTCGTATACGGATTCCACGAAAGACCCAATTTCTCGACGAACTCTCTCGCGTTCGCCTGCCAATCCACGTCGGGATAGGCCGCGATATGCGCGTTGTAGTTGCCCACGGCGCCGTTCATCTTTCCGAGGATCGCGACACGCTCGACGGCTTCGATCTGCCGGCGAAGCCGCTCGGCGAAATTTGCCATCTCCTTTCCGAGCGTCGTCGGCGAAGCCGCCTGACCGTGCGTTCGTGACAGCATGGCCGCTCCGGCGTGGGCGAGGGCAAGATCGACGACACTGCCGGCGATTCGACGCATCTTCGGGAGCAAGACGTCGTCTCGCCCTTCACGCAACATCAGCGCATGAGCCAAGTTATTGATGTCCTCGGAAGTGCAGGCAAAGTGCACGAACTCGGCCGCCGCCTTCAGCTCGGCGTCGGCCGCCAGCTTTTCCTTGATGAAATACTCGACGGCCTTGACGTCGTGGTTCGTCGTCTTCTCGATCTCCTTGACGCGTCGCGCGTCCGCCTCCGAAAATCCGCTGACGAGCTGATGGAGAAAGGCTCCGGCCTCGGCGGAAAACGGACGCACCTCCGCGATTCCCGGATGATCCGCGAGCTTTTCGAGCCAACGCACCTCAATGAAGACACGACGGCGCATGAGACCATACTCGCTGAAGATCGGCCGCAGTCTTTGCGTCCTGGAGCCGTAACGGCCGTCGATCGGCGACACGGCTGAAAGCGATGTGAGATCCATGGATTACCTCATATAGAGTATGGCTAAAACGCCTCTTGCGGGCGCCGTCAGTATTGTATTGCTCCTCGAATGCGTTGTAACGCGGAGCGCTCGAACGCCGCGCCCGATCGATCCATCAGCGACGCCTTTCCTTGCGATGGCATCGGTCTTGATCTTGATCTTGACTCAAACATGGAGCCGTTGCGTATGCGACAATCACTGGCGGAATGACGACATGGAGATGACGATATGAAGAAACGAGTCCTGATACTGGGAGCGGCAGGACGTGATTTCCACAATTTCAACGTCGTGTTTCGAGACGATTCGAACGTCGAAGTTGTGGCGTTCACGGCGGCGCAGATTCCCGGCATCGCCGACCGCCGTTATCCGACGTTGCTCGCGGGCGGGCGCTATCCGGAAGGCATCCCGATCAAGGACGAGGGCGACATGGCGAGCATCGTCAAGGAAAGTAAGGTCGACGACGTCGTCTTCGGATACAGCGACGTGAGCCACGAAGACGTCATGCATCTCGCCAGCCGCGCGCTGGCCGCCGGCGCCGACTTCACGCTTTTAGGCCCGGCCCGCACGATGCTGAGATCGCGCCTGCCGGTCATCGCAGTCACGGCGGTGCGCACGGGTTGCGGGAAAAGCGCGGTCAGCCGGCGCATCGTTTCCATGCTGCGTTCACGCGGACGTCGCGTCGTTGTTCTGCGCCATCCGATGCCCTACGGAGACCTGCGGGCCGAGCGCGTGCAGCGTTTCGCAAGCCTGAGCGAACTCGATCGCGCCGAGGTCACGATCGAGGAACGGGAGGAGTACGAACCGCACCTGGAGAACGACTGTGTTGTCTTCGCCGGAGTTGATTACGCCGCAATTCTTCGGCAGGCCGAGGCGGAAGCTGAAGTGATCGTCTGGGACGGCGGTAACAACGACCTGCCGTTCGTAAGGCCGGCGCTTCATGTGTGCCTGGTCGATCCGCACCGCGCGGGTCACGAAAGTCGCTATCATCCGGGTGAAGCCAACCTGCGTATGTCGGATGTCGCGATCATCGTCAAGGCGGATACGGCCGCGCCTGAAGCCGTCGAATTGACGCGCGCCAGCATCATTTCGTTGAATCCCCGGGCGCGCGTCATGACGGCGCGATTGCCCATCCACGTCGACAACGACCGCCCCATCGCCGGGCTCGACGTCCTGGCCGTCGACGACGGCCCGACTCTGACGCACGGCGGCATGCCTGCGGGCGCGGCCGAGCTCGTGGCGCGGCGCGCCGGGGCTCGACTCGTTGATCCGCGGTCCCATGCTTGCGGCACGATCCGCGCCGTTTTCAAAGCCTATCCTCATCTCGGTCCGGTCCTGCCCGCGATCGGATATAATCCCGAGCAACGCGCCGACCTCGAAGCCACGATCAACGCGACTCCCTGCGATCTGGTTCTCATCGGAACGCCGATCGACCTCGCGCGAATATTGACGCTGCGACACGAGACGGCGCGCGTACGTTACGACGTCGAGGAAGCGGGGGGCGTGACGTTCGAGGAGATGCTCCACGGCATCTGAGGAGACGTCGCGTATACGCCGTGCCAGGCAGACGTTGAGGACCCCGACTTTGTGAGACTATCCAGTCGGGGCCCGCGTCATGGATGGACTTGACGCAATCTTCAGGCGCGCGACAATCCGTCGCATGTCCGCCTCCGCGCGCCTTACGAACAACCGCGTATCGGGTTGAGCGACGTCGAACTCAGAACGTGGCCGGACTGCACGTCTGCCCGTAGAACCAGCGAACCGCGTTCGAACTCGTCATTAGATGGTAGTCCTCGGAGCGTCTATTGTTGGTCTTGACGCTGATGACGGCCCAGGGAAAAAACCATCCGGGCGCCGCTTTGTGCGGCGGTTGGGCGTTGATCTTATCGAGCACGGACTCCAGAAATTTCTCGGGCTCTTTGGCGATGACCCAATCCTGCATGCTTTCATGATCGAACCATTCCGGATTCTCTTCCAAGACCTGATTGATTGAAGAAAAGACTATGCCCGCGAACAGCGGCTCGGTTTCGTCGCAAGAGGCCTCGCCGGGTTCCGGGGGAACATAAGGCGTCGGAGTCGGGATGGGAGTCGGAGTCGGAGTCGGCGTCGATGGAGCCACAGGATTAAGCGGCACCTGCTCGCTGCACCCCGAAAGAAATACCAAAACGATCATGGAAAAGATAGTCGAGACTGTCTTCGGCATCGACGTGACTCTCCTTTTTAGTCTGATGCTCTACCGGCGCTTGTGACCGACAGGCATTTCCCGCCGCGGACCTCACGGCCAAGGATGGTTGATCTGATTTTCGAAACGTCCGCTGCATCACCAACAAGAGTTGAGATCATGGTTGGGGATGGAATCGTAACTTTGTCGCGCCCTTCCCCGAGCTTGCGAACGCCAACGGCCCAACGAAGCGAGAGCTTACCATGATGTCGTCCTCCTCGTATGTGACGCCCGTGCGGCCGTGGTCGCGCACGCCGCGACTCACGAAACGGAGAGGATTAACGGCTATACTTTCCGTGGTCGTTCTGTGTTCTGTTCTGCAGAAGGAGTCTCCATGGGTCTTTTCCGCTTTCAATTCATGCATCTGGCATGTGTCGCGACGCTGGTCGGACCGAGTCTACCGCGGGCATTCTCGGAACCGCCCGCGCCAACGGAGTATCACAGGCTCGCGGACGAGATGGACGCCTATTTATGGCGGCACGTGCTTAATCCACGCTTGCCGGTCTGCGTGGATCAGGATCACGGCGGCTTTCATACCAACTACGGCCAAGACTGGTCGGCGCTGAACGACCGCGGTCGCTTCATCGTTTACCAGGCCCGGCTGACGTGGACAGCCGCGATCGTCGCGCGTCTTCGTCCTGACTCACGCTCGGAATGCCTGCCGTACGTTCGTCACGGAATCCGTTATCTCGCTGACGTCATGTGGGATCGAAAGAATGGCGGATTCCACACATACGTCGATCTTTCCGGCAATCCGTCCCAGTTCATGTTCATGGGCCACCGCCCGGTATATGGACAAGCGTTCGCTATCTACGCCTTGGCCGCGGCTCACGCGGTGACCGGCGATGAAGAGGCTCTCGATCTCGCGCGCCGCGCTTATCGCTGGATCGAGGAGCATTATCGCGACGACCTTGGTCCGGGTTATCGCAATTCGCTGCAACCCGACGGTCAGCCTGTCCCCGATCGACAAGTGAACGAGAGGCGTGGACCGGCGGCTCTTCCAATCCCTTCCACATGCCGTACGATGAACGATCACATCCATCTTCTCGAGGCCTATTCGGAGCTGTTCCGTTCCTGGCCGGATCCCGGGCTGCGGAGTCGCACCGAGGAGCTGCTCGGCTTTGTTCGTGACCGCCTGTTCGTCGAACCCGGCTGCTTGTACTTCGCTCTCCATCCTGATGGACGAGCCGTTCCCGCGCCGGTTTCCTTCGGTCACGACGTTGAAACCGCTTTTCTCCTGATCGAGGCCGAGGAGGCGCTGGGCCGCCCGGTCGATCCGACCACTGATCGTGCGGCTCGGATGCTCGTCGACCACGCGCTCGCGCTGGGCTTCGATCCCGTGCGGGGCCAGCTCTTCGAGAGCGGAAGCGCTTATGGACCGCCAATCGACCGATCGATCGAATGGTGGGGGCAGTTCGAAGCCTTCAACGCCTTTCTTTTGATGCACGAACGTCACGGGCAGGATAGCAATCAATACTGGACTGCCTTTCTAAAGGCCTGGACGCTCGCACTGGACACGCTGACCGATCGCCAGCATCCGGGAGTCTGCCCCGGAATCGATCATCACGGGAGCGCCGTCTGTCACGCCAAAAGCCACGATTGGTTCGCGAGTTATCATACGGCGCGAGCGCTTCTGCTCTCGTCAGACAGGCTGCGTCGCATGGCGACTACTGCCGAAAAACCGCGCACGGAAACGGCGCCATAAGCCGATCGCGGCGGGTGATCGTCTCCTTGACGCGCCCCGCGCCATCCGATTGAATGCGTCGGTAGGCCTGGGTGCGCCGGCGTGAAACACGCCTCGGCCGGGCCGCCGCTCGCCGCGAGCCTCGCTATTCCCCGCTCCCTTCACGCCCCAGGCGTCTCGGGCGCCGCCGTCCAATCGCATCGCACGACAATCGGCTTTCTCAATTGCGAAAGAGCTCGCGGTTCTCTTGAATCCACATATGCAGCCGTCGCAAACCCTCGTCGATCGACACGCGCGGCCGCCATTCCAGCTCCCGTCCGGCCTTGCGGATATCCGCGATGAACACTCGCTGATCTCCCGGCCGCCAATCGGCGTGAGTAACATCGAGTCGCCGTCCATTGAGCGTCTCGATCTTGTCGACCAGCTCGCGAATCGAGATAATGCTGGCCGGACCGCCGCCGATGTTGTAGACCCGGCCACGTACCGCCGCGATGCGCGCGACTGCGGCGAAGTACGCATCGAGCAGATCGTCGATGAAGAGCACGTCGCGGACCTGGCGGCCGTCTCCGAAGATCGTGACCGGCGCATCCCGCACGCTCTGGATCGTGAACCAGGCCACCCATCCTTGGTCCTCGATGCCGAATTGCCGATATCCATAAATGCAGGATTGCCTGAGGACGACGGTCCTGAGGCCGTAGATCCGCGCATAGTCGCGCACGTACTGGTCGGCGGCGCCTTTCGAGCAGCCGTACGGCGAGTGGAAGTCCAGATTGCGCTCCTCCGAACAGCCGTGCGGCAAGCTCGCATACGCCCATCGCCCGTCGCGAAGCTCTATGCGCTCATCCTCCATTCCGCCATAGACCTTGTTCGTCGAGGCGTGCACGAGAATCGCGCCCGGCGCTTCGATCCGCAACGCCTCGAGCACGTTGAACGTTCCCAGGGCGTTCTCCTCGAAATCGCGCCGCGGATCGAGAATCGACGTGGTGACCGCGACCTGGCCGGCGCAATGAATGACGGCATCCGGCGCGAAATCGCGGACGGCGCCGCGCACGGCGGAAGCGTCGCACAGGTTCGTCCGATCGACGACGACGCCGTGATCCGCGCTCAGCCATGCAGCGTTGACGTCGCTTCCGAAACGCGAGAGGTTGTCCAGCACGAGCACTTCATGCCCCTCGCGCGCGCATCGCGCCGCGGCGTTGCTCCCGATGAATCCCGCTCCGCCCGTGATCAGATATCTCACGTCATCGTCTCCTTGCTTAAGCGCGCCAGTCTAGCGCGGCATCAGGCCGCAACCACGCTGATGTCGCCCGCGCTCCCCGGCCGGCGCTTCATGGCTCACGCCGGCCACGAAGGCGAAGCCTGTCTCCGTCCGTGGCGTGTCAGGAACGCCGACGCCGGCAGTCCACGACATTCCACGCCCATTCGCCAGCCGGCTTTCATCTGTCGTTGCCCGTGATTCTTCGCCGATTCCTGAGCTCTGAACCCTCACTCCACGCCCTTCCTCTAGGCGCGCGACTCGCGCACGAGCTCTTCGTACACGGCGACGGTCGAACGCGCGATGCTTTCCCACGAGAAGCGCCGCTCTACTCGTTCACGTCCCTGATGCCCCATGTCCTTTCGCAATCCCGCGTCCGCGGACAACGCGGCGATGCGCTCAGCCAGGGCGTCGATCGCGCCCGGTCTCACGAGGAAGCCGTTTTCTCCGTCACTAACTTTGTCGGGAATGCCTCCCGCGCGGGCGCCGACGACGGGAAGCGAGTGCGCCATCGCCTCGATGGTCACGATGCTCGAGCCTTCGTAGTGCGTCGCATGGACAAAAACATCGGAGCGCGCGTAGTAAGCGTGAAGCGCCGGCAGGTCCCGCACCCAGCCCGCGAAATGAACGTGCGGCGACACCGGATCGGAGACGCCGGCGGAACCGTCATGCTCGGCGATGCGCTTTTCCATCGCGGGACGCAACGATCCGTCGCCCAGAACGATCCATGCCCACTTCTCCGGCAGGCGGGCCGACGCATGCAATCGAATGAGCGCTTCAAGAACGTCTCCAAATCCCTTGTACTCTTCCAGCCTGCCAACCGAGATCAGCACGGGATCCGCCCCTCCAAGCGCCGGAAGCAGATTGCCGACGACTCCCCTTGCGTCCAACGGCGTGATCGCGTCGATCTCTTCGATATCGACGCCGTTACGCAGAAGAACGACTCGCGACGGATCGACGGCGAGATACTCCGGGATCTCGCCGACGATCGATTCGTCGGTGGCGACGACGCGGTCCGCCAGGCGCGCCGCCTCGCGCGACAGACGGCGCAGGCGCCACAGCGCCAGACGCTTGAAGCCGCGCGTCTTGTGTTCCTCCATTCCCTGGGGATTGATCAGGACGGGCGCGCGCAACTCCGGATCACGGCGCCTGGCGCGCAGATATCCGAGACCGGCGATGCCCTGCGCATCTATGACGTCGATCCGACCCGAGCGCGCGTCCCGAGCGACCCTCTCTCCCGCTCTCTCCGCGAAGATCGGGTAGTTGATCGTGCGATCGAGCACGCTCCCGTGCGGTCCCGCCGGCCAACGCCGGTACGGCACGACGACGACTTCGCCGGGAAACGGCTTGTCGTGCAGCGCCGGGCGCGTGTAGAGCGTCGGATGAAGCCCAAGCTTCTTGAGCTGCCCGGCGAGGTGATAGACGGCGCGTTCCATGCCGCCGGGCTCGTGCAAGGGATGCGCGCCACGGGCGAGAAGGGCGACTCTCATCGCTCGGATTTCCGCAAGACGATGTCCCCCGGCGGCCGTTGGGACGCAGTCGGCGAAAGGTCGAACGCTCCGAACACGTTCATCATCCCGTAAACTCCGCGTACGTATGATCCCCGAAAATCTTCTGAATGGCACGGCGGATCGCCGGCATTCTTTCTCTTGGCGTCTCCGCGCCGTCGCGCCTATTTTCGTGAGCCCAAACCGCAGTTTTTGGGTTGAATGGGAGGCCTCAATGGCGCGGACCGTCCATGTCGGACTCGACCATGAGCCGCACCAGCTCCTTGAAACCGACCTTCGGCGTCCAACCCAGCGTGCGCTGCGCCTTGCTCGGGTCCCCCAGTAGCAAGTCGACCTCGGCCGGCCTGAAGTACTTCCGGTCGACTTTCACGAACTCTTTCCAGTCGAGACCGGCAATCGAGAAGGCCTCTTCGAGGAACTCACGCACGGAATGCGTCTCGCTGGTGGCGACAACATAGTCGTCGGGCGTCTCCTGCTGAAGCATCATCCACATGGCCTCGACATAGTCCCGCGCATACCCCCAATCCCGTTTGGCGTCCAGGTTGCCGAGGCGCAGCTCGCGCATCTTGCCGCGCTTGATCGCCGACACGCCCAGGGTGATCTTGCGCGTGACGAAGTTCTCGCCGCGCCGCGGCGACTCGTGGTTGAAAAGAATGCCGTTCGAAATGTGCATTCCGTAGCCCTCGCGATAATTTACCGCGACGTGATGCGCGAACACCTTCGACGCCGCGTAAGGCGAACGCGGGTGAAAGGGCGTTTTTTCGTTTTGCGGCGTCTCTACCGCCTTGCCGAACATCTCCGAGCTTCCGGCCTGATAGACGCGAACATCCATCCCCAGCTCGCGCACGGCGTCGAGCAGCCTGAGAACGCCCACGGCCGTGACGTCCGCCGTGTACTCGGGCATGTCGAACGACACCTTGACGTGGCTCTGCGCGGCGAGGTTGTACACCTCGTCGGGCTGGACCTTCTCCAGCGTCTGCACCAGGCTGTGCTGGTCGACGAGATCGCCGTAATGGAGTCGAATACGGTCGCGGATATGATCGATGCGCCAGGTGTTGAAAGAGCTGCTGCGCCGGACGAGACCATGCACCTCGTACTGCTTCTCGAGAAGCAGCTCGGCGAGATAGCTGCCGTCCTGGCCCGTGATGCCGGTGATGAACGCTTTCTTGATCACTGCTGGGCTCCCGTTTCAAACGACGAGCGTTCCGCGCGTTAGAGGTTCTCGATGACCGCGTCGGCGAAGGCGGATGTTCCGACGAGCGTCGCGCCCTCCATCTGCCGCTCGAGGTCGTATGTGACTCGTTTCTGCATGACGGCGCGCTCAAGGGCGCGCTCGACGGCGTCGGCGACATCGACCCATCCGAGATAGCGAAACATCATCGCGCCGGAAAGAAGCATCGAGCTGGGGTTGACCTTGTCCTGGTCGGCGTACTTCGGCGCCGTGCCGTGCGTCGCTTCGAAGATGGCGTGTCCGGTCACGTAGTTGATGTTGCCGCCGGGGGCGATGCCGATGCCGCCGACCTGAGCGGCCAGGGCGTCGGACAGATAATCTCCGTTGAGATTAAGAGTCGCAACGACGTCGAACTCGCGCGGCCGGGTGAGCACCTGCTGGAGGGTGATGTCGGCGATGGCGTCCTTGATCAAGAGCAGCTTGCGCCAGCGGCCGGCGCCGTGCGTGGGTCCGAGCGCGAGCGCCCGCCGCACCTCGCTGCGCGTCTGCTCGCGCCGCTCATCCGGCATCGCGTCGTATCCCGATTCGATCGCGCGCGCGTTATCCTCGACCGTCATGTTCGGATGTCGCTCCATGTTCTCAAGAATCCAGCTTTCGCGTTGCGTGACGATCTCGGCGCGAAACTCGCGCGCGGCGAGCGCGTAACCCCAATCACGAAATGCGCCTTCCGTGTACTTCATGATGTTGCCCTTGTGAACGAAGGTGACGCTGCGCCGGCCGAAGCGCAATGCGTATCGAATCGCCGCGCGCACGAGTCTCTCGGTCCCCTCCCGCGACACCGGTTTGATCCCGATCCCGCTAGTCTGCGGAAATCTGATCTTCTTGACGCCCATGTCGCGCGCGAGCCAATCGATGACCTTGCGCGCCTCTGGCGATTCGGCCGCCCACTCGATTCCGGCGTAGATGTCTTCGGTGTTCTCGCGGAAGATGACGACATCGACGTCCTGCGGGCGCTTGACCGGGCTGGGCACGCCCTTGAAATGGCGCACCGGCCTCAGGCAGACGTAGAGATCCAGTTCCTGACGCAACGCGACGTTCAGTGAGCGGATGCCGCCGCCAATCGGCGTCGTCAGCGGACCCTTGATGCCGACCAGACACTCACGGAAAGCGGAAAGCGTTTCGGCCGGCAGCCATGCGCCGAGTTGGTTGAAAGCCTTCTCGCCGGCCAGCACCTCGTTCCAGGCGACGGATCGACGGCCGCCGAAAGCTTTCTCCACCGCGGCGTCGAAGACCCTGCGAGACGCCTTCCAGCAGTCCCGTCCGATGCCGTCGCCCTCGACGAAAGGGATGACAGGACGATTCGGGACATGAAGCTCCCCGTCCTGGCAAGTGATCTTTTCGCCGCTCGCCTTCTTCGCCATTCCGTCGTCCCCCAGCCCTTCTCGCAATGACCGCGATCTTTGATCACTATTTGCGACGTTTCATGCCTTTGCGACTCCGCCCCGCGCTTCCATATCTCCCACGTTTCGACATTTACTCAGGCAGGCTAACAGCGCGCGCCTGGCGCACGCCGGGAATCTTCACGATCTCTCCCAGGACGCTTTCTGCAAGATCCTGATCGACCTCGATGAACATGAGAGCGTCCCCGCCCGCCTGCCGGCCGACCGTCATGCGCGCGATGTTGACGGTGCATCGGCCAAGAATCGTACCGATGTTGCCCACGACACCGGGAGTGTCGTCATTCCTGACGAACAGGATACGCCCCTGGGGAACGGCTTCAACGTCGACTCCGTCGAACTCGATGACACGCATGTGGTTGCCGCCGAATATCGTGCCGGCGACCGAGAGATCGCCGGCCTTTGTGGCGATCCGCAGTTCCATCATGTTGGAGAAGGTGATCGGCGTCGTGGACGTCGAGTGGCTGACGCCGATGTTCATTTCCTTGGCGATGGCCAGCGCGTTGACGGCCGTCACGCTTTCATGGAGGAACGGCTGGAGCAGCCCTGCGGTCGCCGCCGCCGCGATCGGCGTACCCTCGATTTCGTTCAGCTCGCCATAGAGGCACAGATCGACGCCCCGAGGCGCCTCGGCGGAGAGCTGACCCAGGATCGACCCGAGTCTCTGCGCCAAATCCATGGCCGGACGCACCTGATCGTAAAGCTCTCCCGAAATCGAGAAGAAGTTGACCGCCTGTCGGATCGCGCCTCCCTTCAGATAATCCCGAATCTGGGTGGCGATATCGTTGCCGACCTTCTGCTGCGCCTCGGCTGTCGATGCGCCGAGGTGCGGCGTCGCGATCACCCGCGGGTGTTCGATGATGCGCCAGTCCTTGGGAGGCTCGCTGGCATAGACATCGAGAGCCGCGCCGGCCACGCGTCCTTCCTCCAACGCCGCGATCAGCGCTTCGTCGTCGATCAGCCCGCCGCGGGCCGCGTTGACGATGCGGACGCCCGGCTTGACCTTGACCAGGGTCTCCTTACGTAGCAGATGTCGCGTCTCATCCGTCAGGGTCGTGTGAAGCGTGATGTAATCCGACGTCTGGAGCAGTTCGTCGAGCGAGACCAGACTGACGTTCATCGGTTCGGCCACACCGGGCGCGATGAACGGATCGAACGCGACAATCTCCATTCCGAAGCTACGACAACGCAGGGCCACCTCGCGTCCGATACGGCCGAGGCCGACGACGCCGACGCGTTTGCCCATGAGCTCGACTCCGGCGAACGTCTTCTTGTCCCATTTGCCGCCTTTCATCGAGGCATGCGCCTGCGGCACGTTCCGTGCCAGCGCCAGCATTAAGGCCATTGTCAGCTCCGCGGTGGCCACCATGTTGCCCTGGGGCGAGTTCATGACGATGACGCCACGCCGCGTCGCCGCCGTCAGGTCCACGTTGTCAACGCCGACTCCGGCTCGCCCTACGACTTTAAGGTTCTCCGCCGCTTCCAGCACTCCCGCGGACACCTTGCTTGCGCTCCGGACGATGAGAGCATCGTATGGCGGTATCGCCTTGATGAGCTCCTCCTGCGGTTGAGGCTTCGGCCAGATGTCGACGGTCCAACCTTCGGCGCGGAGTATCTCCCCGCCACGCTTGCTGATGCCATCAGAAACCAGTATTTTCAAGGTTTTATCCTCGCTCATGATCATCGTTTCTCTATGACTCGATCGCGGTTCTCACGCCACGACGTGCGCTTCGGTCGGGAGATCTCGCGTCCTACCTGACCCGGCCACATCTTCCAGACCGGCAGGTGGTGGCGCCATCATATCCGAGGAACGCGTCATGTGAAATCGACCATCGGTCGAAAAAGAATCAGAGATCGGAATCAAACAACTCTCTGATATCATGGCTTCATGGATAATTGTGCTGATCCTGCGCAAGAACTGTGGAAAAGTTGTGGAATCATGGTGCACTCCATTCGCAACTCCTATGGATTCTATAAATTAGAGATATGCACAGGTCACAACTCGCACTGGTTCCACCGTCCTCGCTATTACTGAGGATATCGCCGCGAGTGATGAAGATCACACTCAAGTTTGACCGCGATTTCGTATCAATCTTTAGCGCGGTCCAAAGATCCCCGCGCCGGCCGTGATAATCACGGTCCGTCTCGAGGGGTCAGACGTTTGGCACTGAGTTGGAGGAACGCGATGAGCATACGATGGATGCTGCTTCTGAGCCTGGCATTCGGTTTAGCGCTGCCGTGTCTGGCGGAAACGCCCTCTGCTGCTCAAGACGCCGCGGCGGCCAATACAGAGCAAGATGCGGTCGCCGCGGAGATTGAAGACGAAGACACATCGAGCGGCGAAGCCGTTTTTCACATTCGGGTTCTTCGTAATCCATACGATCTCGCTCGTTTCTATCGCTTAGGGGAGACGACTGCGCACGAAAAGGAAAACGTGTCAGACACCGAGTCCGTCGTCATCGACCCCTACGCCCTTGCGCGCTATTATCGGAACTCTTCACGGCATGATGATTCCTGGTTCGTGATCGCTCCTTCGGGCTCACGACTCATGAACCGCGCACGTCGTTTACGTTCCAGGCAAGACGCTTATACCGTCCCGGACGAATTGGATGACGATGCGATCGGCTTGCCGGCCGACAATTAGCAAACAAACCGCATTCTGCGTAGGCGTCTAAAGCTGTGAGCCGCGAGGTATCACGCGCCGTCTCCGCCATCATCCGGGTCGTCGCCGTTCACTCGTTGGTCAGTTGTTTTCAGCGCTTCGCCGGCGGGACGTCCCACGATCTCTTCATAACGCACGGCATATCCGATGACGCAACCGACGGACTCGTCAAGCTCGATGCGCTCGACTCGCGCCAGGGGGAAAAAGACGGTCGTGACCCCAATCTGCATCTCTCCCCCGCGCGCCTCTTGACGCATCCAGTCGTCGAAAACTTCGAGGTCAAGCCCGCGTATGACGACGCCAGCGGCGTTCACATCGAGCAAAAGGCCCCAGACCTTCTGCTTGGGCGTGTGCAGATTCAGCACGATGATCGATCCGACGGGCAAGCCTCTCATGACGCTCCTAATTGCCTGAGTAACGTCTTCATTCGTGACACGCCTTCCAGCGTTTCAGCGGTCGGCCGGGCGAAGGAGATGCGCAAATGCCCCGGCGCGCCGAATGCTTCGCCCGGCACGACTCCCACGCCGATTCGATCGAGCAGCAGGCGCGCGAAATCGACAGTCGCGCCCGGGCGCGCTCCGACATACGCCTTGACGTTCGGAAACAGGTAAAAACCGCCCTCGGGCTCGACGCATTCGACGCCTGGAATGGCGCGCAGCGCCGGAAGAACGGCGTCACGACGCCGCAGGTATTCCTTGGCCATCTGGTGAACCTGCGCCTGCGGCCCCGCGAGCGCCTGAATCGCGCCCACCTGCGCGAACGTGGTCGGACACTGAGTGCTGTGCGAAGCCAGCGCAACGCAGGCCGCCACGATTGATCTCGATCCCAGCACCCAGCCGATGCGCCAGCCGGTCATGCAATAAGTCTTTGACGCGGTCCCCAGAATGACGAGGCGCTCTCCAAGCGTCTCTCGCAGACGCCGGTATGGCGCCGATTCCGTTTTACCATAGATCAACCGCGCATATGCGTCATCGTAGAGAACAACCAATCGCCGCCGACGCGCGACTCGCGCGATCGCCAGCAGCTCCTCCTCCGCGATGACGGCGCTCGTGGGATTAGCCGGACTGTTGAGAATCACGGCCCGTGTCCGCGTTCCTATCGCTCGGGCGATCATGCGCGCGCTGACGTGAAAACTCTTCCGCTCTTCGGCGCGTACTATCACCGGCCGCGCGCCAGCCAGCCGCACCGCCTGTTCAAAGCTGGGCCAGTGCGGCGACGGAACGATGACTTCGTCTCCGCGGTCAAGAATCGCCTGACATACGAGGTAGAGCGCATGCTTGCCCCCGCAGCAAATCATCGTCTCGTCCGGATCGAGAGCGAGGGCGTGGTCGTCGTTGTATCGTCGCGCCACGGCAGCGCGCAACTCGCCGAGACCCGCCGCGGACGTGTAGCGGGTCCATCCCTTCCGCAGGGCGCATTCGGCCGCGGCCACGATATGTCGGGGCGTCGGTTGATCGGGCTCGCCGATGGTGAGATCGATGACCTCGAGGCCGCGCTGGCGGCGAGCGTCGGCGGCTTGCGCCATTGCCACGGTCGGCGAGACCGACGTGAAACGCGCCCTTCGCGCCAACTCGATCTCGCCACGCTCCCGTTTGATCACTTCTTAGTCTTTCGTGGCCGCCCGGCCGTCCGAGCGCGTCTTCCATTGGATCGCGACCGCAACCTGAGCCGGCGCTCGACGACGGCCGGGACGAACCGCCCGACCTGGCCTCCCAGCGCTGAAACTTCCTTGACCATTCTCGACGAAAGATAGGAATAGCTTTCCGCCGGCATCATGAACACGGTTTCAATCTCGGAATTCAGGCGACGATTCATCAACGCCATCTGGAACTCGTATTCGAAGTCCGAGATGGCGCGCAGGCCGCGTACGATGACGCGCGCGCCGGCGCTTTCCGCGTAATCGACAAGCAGACCCGAGAATGTCGTGACCCGCACTCTGCGGCGGCCGCGACAAGCTTCCCGGCATAAACGCACGCGCTCATCCACGGAAAACAACGGACGCTTTTCCGGATTGACGAGGATCGCGAGAATCACCTCCTCGAACACCTTCAGGGCACGATCGATGATGTCGAGATGTCCGTTCGTGATCGGGTCAAAGGACCCCGGGAAAACGGCTTTTGATCTCTTTGCAGTCAATTCTCGCTTCCCTCCACGGCGGCGGCCCGCCACGGCCGGTAAAGACTCAGGCAATGATCGCCGATCCTGACGTCCCGGAAACGCCCCAGCATGCCTATTCTCTCCGGGAGCGTCCTTTTATGAAAGCGCTCGACGATGACGATCGCTTCCGGCGCGAGAACACCCGATGCGACGACACGATCGAGTATCGCCTCGTATTCCGCCGTGTAGGGCGGATCGACAAACACGACGTCGAAATGCATTCGTGCGTCCGACAATTGCGCAAGCGCCGAGCGAAAATCCGCGCGCCGCACCTCGACGACGCCCCTCGCCTCGTCAAGCCCGGACAGATTGCGCCGAATCGCTGCTATCGCCCCCCTGGCATGATCGACGAGAACCACGCGCGAGGCTCCGCGCGAGAACGCCTCGATCCCCACGCCGCCAGCTCCTGCGAACAGATCCAGGAAACGGCATCCGTTCGTCCTGCCCGCAAGCAGGTCGAAGAACGACTGTCGTACGCGCGCGCCGGTTGGACGCGTCAAGCGCCCGGCCGGCGCCCGCAGCCGCCGTCCCTTGCGCGTTCCTCCGATGATGCGCGACATCGCACGCCAAGTGAACTACGAACGCATCGCCGACGCAACGCGCCTCGCTTCAAACGCGGAGCGACATTCCAAACCGCCGCTCCCAGCCCGGCCCCGAAATGAACTCGCGGAGAGACCGCGCTCCGGGATCCGCGTCAATAGCTTCCGCGTAATCAAACGCATGGCTTCTCGCATGCGCCAGCAGATCGAAGTCGCGCTGAAGATCGGCGATGCGCATTCGCGGCGCGCCCCACTGCCGGGTACCGACCAGGTCGCCGGGACCGCGCAGCTCAAGATCGCGCTCCGCGACTACAAAACCGTCGTGAGTGGCCGTCAACGTCTCGACGCGCGCGCGCGCCTCGGCGGAAAGCGGGCCGTGGGAGACAAGCAGGCACGTCGACGGATGCCCGCCGCGACCGACGCGTCCGCGGAGCTGATGAAGCTGCGCCAGCCCGAAACGCTCGGCGTGCTCGATCACGATCAGCGTGGCGTTGGGCACGTCGATGCCGACCTCGATGATGGAAGTGGTCACGAGGACGTCGATGGCGCCGCGCGAGAACGCCGTCATGGCGCGTTCCTTTTCGGCGCTCGACATGCGTCCGTGCAGGATTCCCACTCGGCGATGCGGAAGCGCCGCGCGCCAGACCGCGGTCATTCTCATGACGGAGCGCACCTCGTCGAGCGTCGCCGACTCCTCGACCAGCGGATACACGACGTATGCTTGACGGCCCGCGTCAAGCGTTTCCTCCAATAGCGCATTGATTCTCCGCGGCTCGGCCGACGACAGATGCATCGTCCTGATCGCGCCGCGTCCGGGCGGCAGTGCGTCGATCACGGAAACGTCTAGATCGCCGAAAGCGGTCAATGCCAGCGTGCGCGGAATCGGCGTGGCGGTCATGACAAGCAGATCGGCGCGCCAGCCCTTGCGAATCAACTCGTCTCTTGCGAGCACTCCGAAGCGATGCTGCTCGTCTACGACGACGAGCCCCAGGCGCTTGAAGCGCACCGCCTCCTGAATGAGGGCATGAGTGCCGATGACGATTCGCGCCGATCCTTCAGCGACGTCCCGAACCGCCCGCTCTCGCTCCCGACCGCGCAGGCGCGACGTGAGCAGCCGCGCTGAATACGCATCCGCAAGGTAACGACGGAATGTCGAGAAGTGCTGCTCGGCAAGAATCTCCGTAGGCGCCATGAAGGCCGCCTGACGTCCATTCTCGACGGCGATGACGCATGCCAGCAACGCGATTACCGTTTTGCCCGCGCCGACGTCTCCCTGAATCAGGCGGCGCATGGGGTGCGGCGCGCGCATGTCGTCCGCGATCTCACGCGCCACGCGTTGCTGCGCCTCCGTCAATCGAAACGGCAGTATCCTCCGAACGGCCGCCCTAACGCGCTCGTCGATCATGAAACGCGCGTCCTGAAAGCCCAGACGCGCGAGCCTTCGGCGCGACGCTAATCCAAGCTGGAAAAGGAACAACTCCTCGAGTATCAGACGGACATGGCCCGGACTGCGCCGGACGTTCAACTTCTCGACGTCCTGGTCTCCGTCCGGCAAGTGGATGATTCGGAACGCCTCCTCGCGTCCCGTGACCTCCAGACGTCGGACGACGTCGGCGGACAATGGATCATCCATTCGCGACGACAGATCGTCGAGAAGCCGCATGATCACGCCACGCAGAACGCGGCTGCTCAGGCCGCCCAACCTCTCATAGACAGCGACGATGCCGGTAATGCGCGCGGAGCCATGATCGGACGGCAGCTCAAGCTGGGGCGACATAAGCGTCTTGATACCCAGCCGCCGGTCGATCGCAACGGTCCCGCAGAGCACGACGCCGGCATTTACGACGAGTCTCGATGCAAGATAGGGCTGGTTGAACCAGAGCGCCCGGATACGACCCGATTCATCCTCGATCCACGCCTCAAGAAACGTGCGCCGGAACCTGCGATGGAGGAGTATCCGCGCGATCCGGCCGCGTATCACGGCCCGCCGGCCGATCTCGAGATCGCGTATCTTCGTGAATTGACGGCGGTCTTCATAACGAAACGGGATGTGGTAGAGCAGATCCTCGACCGTCGTGATTCCCGCGTTCTCAAGCGCCGATGCTCGGCTCGGACCCACGCCCCGAATCTGTCGCACGGGACTGTCGAGCGAAAGCGCCGTCGGGCTCGGCAAGTCCGAATCTCAGAAAAATAGAACCGCGCGACCAGTCTTGAGATTGATCTTGCGGATGGAAAACGGCAGACGAAACGGCGAAAGAATGTCGATTCCCTGCGGATTACGCGCGCTTCGCGTGATCAAGCGCACGAAACGGCCGGCTACCTCCGAGGAGACGATCGCGGGCCCGAGTTGGATCGCGTCCAGTGACACGGCGCCAAAACCGTCCGCGCTGTCGATCGTGCCGCTGATCTCCACCGGCATTGGACCGGAGAGGGACACGGCGGGATGCGAAACCGTCAACGATGAGAAGGTGTCGTGAATCCGCGTCAGATCCACGCGCGCGCTCAAGTGGATTCGCCCCGATTCGAGACGCAGACATACATCGCTCACGCCGGCCAGCATGCCCATCGCCGTCGGCGAGCTCAGGTAGGAATTGATCTCCGCTTGGGTGAGCGTGACGCTTGAAAGCCGCGAGCTTGTGTCCGCGCCCTCATCGTGACGCTTGATCGCGCGCAGCTTACGTTCCAGCGAGTTCGCGTCTTCCCGGCTCTGCTCGATAGCGTGACTCACGAGTAAGGATCCGTCCGGCGTCGCAAGCGCACAACATATCAACCATAATGTAACAATCCCACCCACGATAGCGCATTTTAGCGCGGTCACTGTCCGTCACCAAACGCCAGGCGGGGCGCGGAATCCTCAGAGGCATCGTCATCAGTCGCTTCGATCCACGACAAAACGTATAAAACCGACACAAGGGCGCGATGGGCAGATGCGTTACCCCGATGATCCGGGCGCCTGATCAATCACCTCCCGGCCATGGTCTTCGACCGTATGGTGCTCCGCTTGTGCCAGTTCGCCACCCGTCCTATACTCCTATCCAAGGGCCCCGGAGCATGAAAACGAATCACCTGTCCAGGGCGGAACTTCTTCAGAAAACAAGGCTGCGCGAATTCGAACGCGCGCTCGAAATCATCGGGTCCTCGATACGCAACCCGGTTGTCAAGCTTCAGTTCCTCCGCGAATCGCTGGCTCAGTACGAAAGCCTCCGACGTCGCGTGGATTGGATCCCTTTGGCCGTCATACGGCGCGCGGCCTATCGCTGGCTGAGCCTCGAGCGCTTCCGTTCTTACGCCGACGCACGCACCCTGTCCCCATATCATCGCGCCCATTTGCGTCGAGCTCTCTGGCTGGGGCGCTTCTGGTCGGGTCTTGCATCGTCGCTCATCTTGTGTGGAATCACGGCGTCGTCGATCGCCATTCTGGTCATGATCCCGTCGCTGTCCGCGCGAATGACGTCCCAGCCTTCGGACGCGCTTGCCCGAGAAAGCGCACCCGCGCGCTCTCTCCGGCTCGATCCGCCGGCCGCGACCCCACGTTGTTCCCCGCCGCCTTCCGTCTGGCTCGTCGAGCGCGGAAAGGACTGGGAGCAATACAGCAACGGTCTTCGCATCGACACTCGCTACTCCGTTCCGGGCGATCCCAGGCGCTTCCACGTCTTCGACGACACCGGACGACTGGAGGAAATCCATCATGCGCCCGTCGGAATTCTCTACCATACTTCCGAGAGCGATATCTGGCCGCTCGAGGCTTCTTTCAACGAGCGTCTGCGTGATAGCAGCGACCGACTCATCCGATACATCCGCCGGCGGCGGCTGTACAACTACGTCATCGATCGTTTCGGCCGGAGCTTTCGCGTCGTCGAGGAGCACTGCAAGGCGAACCACTCGGGCCACTCGATCTGGGGACACAACGGCCGCTACTATTTGAACCTGAACCATCCTTTCATCGGCATCTGCTTCGAGAGTCGATGGGAAGGCGGCGTGTCGCTGCCGATCACGACGGCGCAGATCACGACGGCGCGAAGCCTGACGGACTGTCTGCGATTTCGTTATGGAATCGCCCCCGAAATGTGCGCCGGCCACGGTATGGCGAGCGTCAACCCGACGCGCCACCTCATCGGGCACCACCTCGACTGGGCCCGCGGCCTTCCCTTTGACGCGCTCGGTCTGCCGGATCAGTATCGCAGGCCTCCGCCGAGCATCGCCGTCTTCGGGTTCGATTACGACGATCATTTCTTGAATGAAGTAGTGGAACCTTGGCCGGGCATCAGAACGGCCGAGCGCTTTCTCGCGGCCGAGGCCGCCCGACGCGGCATCTCGCTCACGGCTTTGCGAATGGAGAAGCAGGCGCGCTACGATGAGTGGCTGTCTCAACATGTGCCGAACGACAATCAACCCCCGCATTCGACACGACGGGCCGCCCGCGGCGGCTCGTGAGGAGGATCGTGCATGGAAGAACGAAAGGATCATCTCTGGAAGGTGGCCCTCGACGCCGAGGAGCGCATCGAGGATCTGGTTAAGACGGCGACTTCCCCGGTCGGCGTCGACGTCGGCACGAGCAAGATCGTCGTCGCGCTGCGACGCACGAAGGATGTGGACACCAGCGCCCAGATCAACGCGTTCATCCCGGTCCCCTATTCGCGTTTCACTGAATCCACGCTAACCCAGAACGCCATCGCCCATTACCGCGAAGACGACGATCTTATCGTTTACGGCACGGCCGCCGAGCGCTTCGCCAACCTTTTCAACGCCGAGACGCGCCGCCCCATGGCCGACGGCATGGTCAATCCCAAGGAAAAGCTGGCGATGCCGGTGCTGGAAGCCATTCTGGGCGGCCTGGTGCCCAAGCCGCGCACACAAGGCGAAATCATGGCCTTCTCCGTTCCGGCGGGCGAGGATCGCGAGGCGGCGCTCACCTACCACGAAGCCATGCTTCGCCAGTACTTCGAATCGTTGGGCTACACGGCGCGTCCGATCAACGAAGGCGTCGCCGTGATTTTTTCCGAGCTCGAAGACCACAACTTCACGGGAATAGGCATCTCGTGCGGCGGCGGCATGACGAACGTGACGCTGGCTCATCTCTCGATCCCCTTCATCATGTTCGCGATCCCGAAGGCCGGCGATTATATCGATCACTCGGTCGGAATGGTGGTCAATGAGCACGCCACTCGCGTCAAGATCGTCAAGGAGGAGAACCTGGATCTCTCGCGCCCGCCTCGCGACAAATTCGACCGGGCGCTGCATATCTATTACCAGGATCTCGTAGAAACGCTCGTCGAGACTCTTCGTCAGCGAATCGTCAAGTCCGAGCGCAAGAGCGAGCGTCCGATGCCGATCGTGCTCTCCGGAGGAACCTCCCGTCCGCGCGGATTCAAGGACCTGTTCGAGAAAACGCTCAATACCCGGCCCCTGCCAATGCCGATTTCGGAGGTGCGATTGGCCCGGGATCCCTTGACCGCGACCGCGCGCGGCGCTCTGATCGCCGCCATGTACGAGCGCTGATCTTACGGAATAGACCGCGAAATTCGCGGCTTCTCGTTTTTCCCGCGCTTCCAGAGTGCTAGACTGTCACGGACATGAGACGCCGTCTTTTTCTTTTCATGCTGTTCGTCTTTCTCGTCGCGCCGCGTGAAGGCGTCTGCGCTCAAGAATGGTACGAGCATTATCTGTCGGCGCAGCGGCAATTCAAGGCTTTCCGATACACCGCCGCCCTGCGCAGCCTGAACGAAGCCGTCCGGATCAAGCCCATGTCCGCGTTGGGCGAACAAACCTATGGCCTTCAGTTCATCGATTACCTGCCGTACTACTATCTGGGCCTTTGCCACCATCGAATGGGCGATTACCAGAACGCCGTGACCAGCTTCGACAAGGAAGAATCTCTGGGATTCATCCGGCAGCGGTCGCGGCTTTTTCACGACTTGCAGGAACGACGAAAAGAGGCGCAAAGCGAGATCGATCGTCTCGAGCGACAAATCTTCGTCCAGCGCGCGAGAGAGAAGGTCGACGCCTTGACGAAGAGGAGCACCGCCCTGGCGCGAGCGCGTCGATACGAGGAAGCGCTCATTCTGCTGGCCGAGGCCGAACAAGCATCGAGCGCGCTCGACCCGCTAACGCAGCGGATGATCGCCGATCGTATCTCCGATTACAGAGAACTTAAGACGAGACAGGATCAGAGCGAGGCGCGGCGCCGCCAGATCGACCAGATGCTGGAGGAGGGGCATCGTCTGCAGGAATCCGGCCAAGACAAGGAGGCGATCGTTCAGTTTGACGGCGTTCTGAGGCTCGATCCTACCAACCAGCCGGCCTCGGAAGGCAAGCGCGAGGCGAGCGATCGCATCCTTGTCCGAACGACCCGCCAGCAACGTCGGGAATCCTTCGAACGCGGCAAAGCTTTGGTTGACGGCGGTCGCTATGAAGAGGCCCTGGACCATCTCGCCGAAGCGGCCGCTGACGCTTCCAACGAAGACGCCAAGGCTCTCCTGGATCGCGCGCAGAAGGCGGTGGCGCGCCTTCGACGCCAGCGCGACATCCGAATGGAGATCGAGCGCCGCATGGACGCCGGTGAGCGCCTGCTGTCACTGAATAAGCCCGATGCGGCCCGGGTCCAGTTCCAGAACGTCCTCGAGCTGGACGCGACGCACGCCCGGGCGATCGAGCGCGCCGCTTACGCGGAACGTATGAGCGAACAGACGCTTTTCGAGAAATGGCGCCCGAATCAAGCGCCCGTGCTCACCTTTTTCCAGCCGCAAGAAACAAGTGCCGAGATCACGAAGCCGACGGCGACGATCGAGGGCGTGGCCACCGACGACCGCGGCCTGGCGAAGCTGGAGTTCTATCTGTCCTCTCAGCTCGTTGCGGAGCACGTCATCCCCCCTCGCCTTGACGGCGGTGATCCGCAACGCCACATGCCTTTCAAACGCGAACTGGCCCTGTCACCGGGACCCAACGAGATCCGTGTCCGTGCGACAGACATCCTGGGCGTTGAGCAAGAGCAGTCGTTTCAAATCTCTCGTCGCTTGCGTTTCCACGAGACGCAGGCGTTTCTCCCGTCGGCTCTCGTATCCTCGCTCTCCGTGCTGCTTGTCATTCTCGTCGTCGTGAGAGTGCGCCGCAAGCACGCCGTTCGCAGCCGCTTCAATCCCTATATCGCGGGCGCGCCGGTGATGAACGATCACATGTTTTTCGGCCGCCAGAAGCTCGTGGAGCGAATCCTCGGCCTTCTGCCTCACAACTCGCTGATGATCACGGGCGAAAGGCGCATCGGCAAAACCTCGTTGCTCTACCATCTCAAACGCGTCCTGGAAGTCGACTCCGGTTCCGACTACCGCTTTTTCCCCGTCTTTACCGACCTGCAGGGCGTCAATGAAACAGGGCTTTTCGAGGCGTTGATGGGCGACATACTGGAGGAATTGAAGCCGGACCCGGCGTTAAGCGACGAGCTTCGCCACAATCATGCTCAGGAGCGCTACGAGGGACGCGATTTCGGTCATGATCTGCAGCTAATCATCTCCGATCTCAAGCGTCGCAGCGTCAAGAAGGTTCGCCTCGTGCTGCTCATCGACGAGGTCGACGTTCTCAACGACTACTCCGAGCGAACGAATCAACAGTTCCGCAGCACGTTCATGAAGACTTTTTCCGAGCATCTCGTCGCCGTCATGAGCGGCGTCGACCT
This sequence comes from Vicinamibacteria bacterium, assembly GCA_016934575.1. Taxonomy (GTDB): domain Bacteria; phylum Acidobacteriota; class Vicinamibacteria; order Fen-336; family Fen-336; genus JAFGSN01. The sequence continues at coordinate 19,548 of JAFGSN010000115.1, read as the reverse complement.
GAAGCGCGGCTGGCGCGGCGAGGGCAGCCCCTGGTACAATTTCTTCGAGCAAATCAACCTCTCCCCGCTGACTCACGAGGAAGCCAGAGACCTCGTGCGCAATCCGGTGGCGAACGTATTCCGTTACGAGAACGACGCTGTCGACAGGATCCTCGATCACAGCCAGCTCAAGCCCTATCTCATCCAGAAGTTCTGCATCCAGTCGCTGAATCGCATGCTCGACGACGGGCGCACGATCGTGACCGCGAGTGACGTCGAGGCGGTTCGCGACAGCCTGACCGCCTTGGCTGACGGCGGCGGTTTGACTGAGCCGGAATCGCCTCTTTTGTGGCAAACTAGGAGCTCTTAGGATTGGCATGAGAGCCCACTCACAGAATCTTCACCGACCCGCGCGCATGCGCAACCCCTTCATCGTCGGCAGTTGGGTTCGCGGCGAGCACTTTTTCGGCCGGTCCGGCATCATCAACGAGATCTTCGACGGGCCGCGTGACGCCCTCTGGGTCGTCGGCCCCAGACGCCTCGGTAAAACGAGCCTTTTGAAAGAGCTCGAGTATCGCGCCCAGCGCAGTCCTCACTGCCCCTTCGTCCCGCTTTACTGGGATCTCGAGGGCAGCGCCGACCCTCGCGGCCTGGCCGAGAGTCTCGTCGCCAGCGTCGAAGACTGTGAAAACTTTCGCCGCTCTATCGATCTCTCGATTGACGAGGTGGAGGGACTGTCGGTCACCGATCTTCTGACGACGCTCGTGCGCAAGACGGTTCGGAGCGGATGGCGCCTGCTCCTGCTTCTCGACGAAGCGGAGGAATTCCTGACCGTCGCTCGCAACGATTCCGGCGCGCTTCTGCGTCTACGACGCATCTTTCATCGCGGCCCTGAGTTACGAACGGTTCTTACTTCGACTCGCCGCCTGGGTCGTATCGACATGCGCACGGACTTCGTCACTTCACCTTTCCTTCAAGGCTTCGCTCCCCCGGTTTATCTCACGCCGTTCTCTCCCGACGAGGCTCTTGCCCTGCTCGCCCGCGGCGACTTCACGCCGGAAACGGTGCGGAGAATCATGAACCGTACCGCGAACCATCCCTTTCTTCTTCAGCTCGTGGCCAGTCGTCTCTATGACGGCGCCGACATCTCGACGACCCTCGAGCAAATTGCCGCGGACGAGATGATCGCGAGCTTTTTCTCCAACGATTTTCAGGCGCTCGATCCCGCCGAACAGGAGATTCTCTCCGAAGTCGCCCGCCTCGATCAGGTCACGCGGCAAGAACTCACGGCTTCTGCGACGCGCGATCCTGAAGTCCTCGCCCTCGCCCTCTTTGCTCTTCGTACGATGGGATACCTCGCGCTTGACGATGACAAGTATCGGATCGGCAACTCCTTTTTCAAGCGCTGGCTTGTGCGCGCGCGGCCATCTTCATTCCAGGAAAAGCGACCATCGTGAGAGCGGAATGCGGTTTCGCGTGATTGCATGCGGTCATGATCATCGGCCTTAATCGCGTCTTCGAGCACGGGGGGAAGCAGTATCATCTTCAAATCGAGGACATGGGTCTGGAGAACGCCGGTTTCGAAGTGCGGGTCTACGAAGGCGGCACGGTGCTGCTCAACAAGCGCGTCTCGTACGAGGAGCTTCTGGCCCAAGGTCTCCCGCGAGAAGAACAGGAGCAGAAGCTGCGCTCATTGATGGATAAGGCGCTGCACACCGTCGAAGCCGCGATCTCGCGCGGCCGTTTTCAGTGAATCGCCGCATCTTCTCGCGGCGTATCGGCCGCCATGCATTTCAGATATAATTATCAGGCCTTGGTTTGAACGCGCGGTTCGGCTCCTTCCCGCCGTCGCTTCCACTCTCGCATGATTCACGTTGAAGGCTTGCATAAACGCTTCGGTGATCGGGTCCTGTTCGAGGACGTTTCCTGGCACGTCAAGAAACGCGATCGGATCGGCCTGACCGGAACGAATGGAAGCGGCAAGACGACTCTCTTGCGTTTGCTGTCGGGAATCGAGCGGCCGGACGCTGGCAGCATCCGCATGGCCTCCAGCACGTCCATCGGCTACCTGCCGCAGGACGGCATCGTCCATCATGGACGCACCGTTCATGAAGAGGTCGTGCTGGCGTTCGAGCCGTTGCTCGAGCTGCGCCGCGAGCAGCGAAGAATCGAGGACCTGCTCGCCGATCTTCCTCCCGACCACCAACAGCAGGAGCGCTTGCTCGATCGGTACGCGGAAGTCACCGATCGTTTCAAGCAACTGGACGGTTGGGAAATCGACGCCCGCATCTCCGACGTTCTCCAGGGGCTCGGATTCGCCGCTCTCGACCGCGAACGACGGACCGAGGAGTTCTCCGGCGGCTGGCAGATGCGAATCGCGCTCGCCAAGCTGCTTCTCTCGCGCCCGAACCTTCTGCTCCTGGACGAGCCGACGAACCATCTTGACCTGCCCGCGCGCAACTGGCTGGAGGAGTATCTCGCGGACTACGCCGGAGCGGTCGTTCTGGTGTCCCACGACCGATACTTTCTCGACGCCACCGTCAGGCGTATCACCGAGGTCGGACTGCGCTCGCTCACGGACTATCACGGCGACTATTCGCACTACTCGTCCGAGCACGCGGCCCGCATGGAGCGCCTGATCGAGCGCCACAGACGCCAGACGGAGGATATCGAACGCGCCACCGCCTTCATCAACAGGTTCCGCTACCAGGCGACGAAGGCCCGTCAAGTGCAGAGCCGAATCAAGATGCTTGAGAAGATCGAGCGTATCGAGATTCCGCCCCAACGCAAACGCATCCGCTTTCGCTTTCCCGAGGCGCCGCGTCCGGGACGAATCGTGCTCGATGTCGAGGATATTCACAAGGCCTTCGGCGAGAAGCACGTTCTCGCGGGCGTTAATCTCATCATCGAGCGCGGCGATCGTGTCGGTCTCGTCGGGCCTAACGGCGCCGGCAAGTCGACTCTCATGCGAATCTTGGCTGGCGTCGATCTCCCTGACCGGGGACGGCGCCTGTTGGGCCACCGGGTCATGAGCGAGTACTTCGCGCAGAATCAAGCCGAAGTGTTGTGTCCCGACAATACCATCTACGAGGAGATGGAAGGCGGCAGTCCCACGACCATGGTCCCGATGATTCGCGAGATTCTTGGCGGTTTCCTATTCTCGGGCGATGACGTCCACAAAAAAGTTTCCGTCCTCTCGGGAGGCGAGCGCAATCGACTCGCCATCGCACGGATGCTGCTCAAGCCCAGCAACGTTCTTCTTCTCGACGAGCCGACCAACCACTTGGACCTGGATTCCAAGGAGATACTCCTTGAATCCCTGCTTGATTACTGCGGCACGCTCGTTTTTGTCTCTCATGACAGATATTTCGTCGATCGTCTGGCCACAAAAGTCGTCGACGTCGGATCCGGACATGCCCTGCTCTATCCGGGCGGCTACGAGGATTTTCTCGCGATGAAGGAACGCGGCGCCGTCCCTCCGCTTTCGTCTCGGTCCGCGGTCGACATGCCGCAAGAGGCCGTCGCCGACCGGTCCACCAAACCGCCTCCGGCTCAAACGCCAGCGATTCGCGGCAAGCGACGCTCGAAGAAAACTCCCGACGCGCGCAGCACGCATCCAAATCGTGACCCTCTGGCGCCCCGACTGCAACCCAGGAATGCGCCTCCCGACCGGCACGCACGCGAGCGAGAGGCTCGCCGACTCAAGTCCCTCCTGGGCGACGTCGAGCGGCGCATCGCGGAGCATGAGACGGAGATGCGAGAAATCGAGCGGCAGATGTCAGCGCCCGGTTTCTATGCGAACGCCGGGCGTGCGACGCAAGCGGTAGCCCGATACCAGAGCCTACGTGATCAGCTTTCCGCTCTTATGACGGAGTGGGAGTCTTTTCAGGAAACGTTCGACAAAACTTCGCGTAGCGCGTCCATTCCTTGAGCGCGCCGCGGCCGCGCCTCACTCTTGCGCGTCCGCTTGCCCTTTGCCCTCGGCGGGCGCGACGGCCCCCTTCTTCTTCTTTTTCTTTTTCTTGTCCTTGTCCTTGGGCTGATACTCGGAGCCGAGGAGCTCGATTTGCGCCATTTCAGCTCCGTCTCCAGGACGCGGTCCAAGCTTGAGAATCCGCGTGTAACCTCCAGGACGCATGGCGAATCGAGGTCCGATCGTGTCGAAAAGTTTCCTGACCACCCTCGGGTCGCTCAGGTCGCGACGGACGAGACGTCGCAAGTGAACGCCGTTCCCGTCCCGCTTGGCCGTCGTGATGATCCTCTCGGCGAAACGTCGCAGTTCCTTGGCCTTGACGAGAGTCGTGCGAATCCTCTCGCGCTCGATCAACGCCGCAGTCATGTTGCGGAGAAGGGCGATGCGATGCGGAGTGACGCGTCCCAGCTTTCTTCGATCAACACTGTGTCTCATTTCAGCTCAGTTCCATGCGGAGTTCACGCGCCGCCACCGAGAGGGATCGTCCGTTGAGAAGAAGCTCCATCAAGATTGAGCGCCTCCCTCCTGCGACTGCGGATGATAGTGATCCAGTTTCATGCCCAGCGAAAGCCCCATCTGCGCCAGGATCGCCTTGATTTCGGTTAGCGACTTCTTGCCAAAGTTCTTGGTGCGCAGCATCTCGGACTCGGACTTCTGCACCAAATCGCCGATCGTGCGAATATTGGCGTTCTTGAGGCAGTTATATGACCTTACGGTCAGCTCCAGCTCGTCCACGCTTTTTCCGAGCTTCTCCCAGAAAGCCTCGCGTTCTTCTTCCGGAATTTCAACCGGCCGCTCTTCGTCCGCGTCCTCGTCATCGAACTCTATGAAGATCGACAGGTGCTCTCGCGTGAGCTTCGACGCCAGACTCACGGCATCGCGCGGACCGATCGCGCCGCTGGTCCATACTTCAAGCGTCAGCTTCTCGTAATCAGTGGCCTGGCCGACGCGGGCGGCTTCCACGAAGTAGTTCACTTTCTTGATCGGAGAGTGTACCGAGTCGAGCGGGATCCAACCGATGGTGAGATCCTCATCGAAGTTCTTCTCGGCCGAGACGTACCCACGGCCCGTTTTCACCCGGATCTCCGCGACCAGTGAGGATCCGGATCCGAGGGTGGCGAGATAGACCTCGGGATCGAGAATCTCGACGTCTGGGTCGGGGGTGATGTGTTTGGCGCGAACCTCGCCAGGCTCCGAGGTGCGCAACAGGATCGTTTTGGGGTGATCGACGTGCATCAGCAACGGAACACGCTTGAGGTTCAACACCAGATCGGTAGTGTCTTCGACCGCGCCGGGTATCGGCGAGAACTCGTGCAGAACGCCCTCCACGCGCACCGCGGTGACGGCCGCGCCTTCGATGCTGGAGAGCAGCACTCGTCGTAAGGCGTTGCCGATGGTCGTCGCGAAGCCGCGTTCAAAAGGCTGCGCGTAGAAACGGCCATAAGTTTCCGTTAAAGTTTCCTCGTCGACCTCGAGGCGCTTCGGCTTCTGGAACCCTTTCCACAGCATCTCGTGACAGTCCTCCCGGCGGCCGCCCGCGAGCTCGATGCGCGCGGCGGACCGCGGTTCTTTTATTTGGAATACAGCTCGACGATGAGCTGTTCCTGAATCGGAAAGTTAACGTCGTCGCGAGCTGGCAGGGAAAGCACCCGCCCTTTGAGCGCGGCGGCGTCCAGCTCGAGCCACTTGGGAACGCCGCGTCCCTTGACCGCCTCGACCGAGGCGAGAACGTAGGCGTTCTTCGTCGCGCGCGGCGACAGGCTGACCATATCCCCCACCTTGACCTGGAACGAAGGGACGTCCGTCTTGCGCTCGTTCACCGTGACTTGACCGTGTCGCACAAGCTGTCGCGCTTGCGCGCGCGAGCTTCCGAAACCAAGGCGATAGACGACGTTGTCGAGGCGTCGCTCGAGCCGGGACAGCAGCATTTCGCCCACGACGCCCTTCTCCTGCGCAGCGCGACGGAACGTGAGAGCGAACTGACTCTCGATCATTCCATAGAGCCGCTTGACTTTCTGCTTCTCGCGCAACTGCAGTCCGTAACCCTGCAGCTTGCTCTTCACGCGAACGTTCTTCCCATGTTGTCCGGGGGCGTAATTGCGCTTCTCGATGGCGCATTTCTCGGTGAAGCACCGATCGCCCTTGAGGAAGAGCTTCATGCCCTCGCGACGGCACAGACGGCATACTGAACCCGTATATCTCGCCACGTTCTCGCTCCCTTAGACCCGTCGCCGCTTGGGCGGCCGGCAGCCGTTATGAGGAATCGGGGTCACGTCCCTGATCGACTTGATCTCGACGCCGGACGCCTGAATCGCGCGTATGGCAGATTCACGTCCGCTGCCCGGCCCCTTGACGCGGATTTCAATCGAGCGCAAGCCTGAATCCTTGGCGGCGCTCGCCGCCGTAGAAGCCGCTTGCTGGGCCGCGTACGGCGTCCCTTTCCTCGATCCTTTGAAGCCCAACGTCCCGGCGCTCGACCACGTGACGACGTTTCCCTCGACGTCGGTGATCGTCACTTGTGTGTTGTTGAAGGAAGCATGGATATACGCAATGCCGTGCACGACGTGCTTTTTCTCCCGCTTGCCTTTTCTAACGCCTTTCGCCATTATTTCTTACTCTCCTCGCGCCGCGTCCAAGGTCATGCCTTTTTCACGCTTTTCGCTCTCACGGTGCCGCGTCGCGGCCCCTTGCGCGTTCTCGCATTGGTGTGCGTCCTCTGGCCTCGCACAGGCAGGCTGCGTCGATGCCGCATGCCGCGGTAGGAGCCGATTTCCATCAGCCTTTTGACGTTCATGGCGACCTCTTTCCGCAGGTCGCCCTCGACTCCGCCCTCGGCGTCGATCACTTTCGCGATACGACTGACTTCCTCCTCCGAAAGATCCTTGACTCGTATCGACGCGTCGATGCCCGCGCTTCCGAGAATCGATTGACTGCGAGCCGATCCAATGCCGTAGATGTAGGTCAGTGCGTACTCCACCCGCTTTTGTCGCGGGAGATCAACACCAGCTATGCGTGCCATGCCTTACCCCTGTCTCTGCTTGTGCTTTTGATTGACGCAAATCACCCGCACCACGCCGTGCCTTCGAATCACCTTGCACTTGGCGCAAATCTTTTTGACTGACGATCTCACTTTCACGATTTCACTCCATCCCATTCGTCCAAACAAGCGGCCCATGCCTCGCCGATGCGCCGCCGAGGCCGGATCACTTGCAGCGCCTCACGATCCTCGCCCTCGACGCATCGAGCCCGGCGATCTCGACGCAAACCTCGTCGCCCGGCAGAACGCGGAGCAAACCCAAGGAGTCGGCGATATGCGCCACGATACGCGGTCGATTCCCGTCGGCGAGCTCGACGCGATACAGCGCGTTGGGCAAAGCCTCGACGACAACGCCTTGAGTCTCCCGAGCTTCTCCATGGGCGTCAGGCATTGCTCACCAGCCGATCGCCGTAAGGATACTTCTCCTCGAGCACCCACGGGCCCTCCGAAGTCACGGCAACCGCCAGCTCGAAGTGGGCGGAAAGTCCGGCGTCGTTCGTCACCGCGGTCCATCCATCCTTCAGGACATGCACCGCGGATTCCCCGACGTTGATCATCGGCTCGAGCGCCAGGCACATTCCCGTGAGAAGCCTTTCACGACGACCCGGCGGCCCACAATTCGGAATCTGCGGCTCCTCGTGGAGGCTGGTCCCGATGCCGTGTCCGGCATACTCTCGAACCGTCGAGTATCCATTGCGTAACGCGTGTTGCTCGATGGCGTAGCCGATGTCTCCGACGCGCTTGCCCACGTGGCATTCCTCGATGGCCTTCCATAGCGCCTCGCGAGTGACACGAATCAGCCGCTCGGCCTCTACGCTGGCTTTGCCGGCGACCACGGTGCGCGCCCCGTCTCCATAATAGCCGTCGACGACCGCGCCGACATCAAGGCTCACGATGTCGCCGTCTTCCAGCCGCCTTTCGCCGGGAATTCCGTGGACGACCTCCTCGTTCACCGAAACGCACAAACTCGCCGGATAGCCGCGATATCCGAGGAAAGCAGGGCGTCCGCCTTCCTTGATGATCCGCTCGCGAGCGATACGATCAAGATCCTTCGTTTTAACGCCCGGCGCCGTCGCGTTTTCAAGCTCGTCCAGAACGCTCTTTACTAGCATGCAGGCGCTGCTGATTCGTTTCAACTCCGATACTGATCTCTGAATCGTCACTCTGCTTCTCCCGCCGCCATGCCCTTTCAGAATCGTCTCCCGCGAATTCTTCGTCCCTTTCCGGGACCGCTGAAGCCTTCATAGTGTCGCATCACGAGCTGCGCTTCGATCTGGGCTACCGTGTCCATCGCGACTCCCACGACGATGAGAAGCGACGTCCCGCCGAAGTAGAAGGGAAGATGCAATCCCTCCGTGATCCAGCCGAGATCGTACCTCGTGAAGAATGCATCCAACGGCTCTCCAATCAGAGGGATGGGCGCCACCCGAAAGCCCGAGATGAGGAATTCCGGAAGAATTGCGATCAGCGCCAGATAGACCGCGCCGCCGAACGTAATGCGACTGAGAACGTGATCCAGGTATTCGGCCGTGCGCTTTCCCGGCCTGATCCCCGGGATAAAACCGCCGTATTTCCGCATGTTTTCGGCCACGTCGTCTGGATTGAAAACGATCGACGTGTAGAAATAACAGAAAAAGATGATGAACGAGACGTAAAGAAGGTTGTAAAGAGGATAGCCCCACTGCAACTGCTCGTAAACCGCCTCCATCCAGGGATTGTTGGCCTGAAAGAATGAAGCCACGGTCTGCGGGAAGGCGATGATCGACGAAGCGAAGATGACGGGAATGACTCCCGCGGTATTGACTCTTAACGGCAGATGCGTCGACTGCCCGCGATACATGCGCCGACCGACGACGCGATTGGCGTACTGCACCGTGATGCGCCTCTGCCCGCGCTCGACGAAGACGATGATCGCGACGACCAGGAACATCATTCCCAGCAGGGCGATCGTCGTGATCAGATTGAGCTCGTTGCTGCGGATTTTTACAAATATCGCGAGCACGCCGCTCGGAAAACCGACCACGATTCCGGCGAAAATCAGCAAGCTCATGCCGTTGCCGATGCCGCGATCCGTGATCTGCTCACCGAGCCACATGATGAAAGCCGTACCCGTGGTGAGCGTCAAGACCGTCATGATCTTGAATCCCCAGCCCGGCTGGCTGACGATCTGAAGCTTCCCGGAACTCGTGAGGTTCTCCAGATAGGCGGCGATGCCCAGCGACTGGATGCAGGAAAGCAGTATCGTTCCGTAACGCGTGTATTGCGTGATCTTACGTCGACCCAGCTCGCCTTCCTTGGAAAGCTTCTCGAGATACGGCCAGACGACCGTGAGCAGTTGCAGAATAATCGACGCCGAAATGTAAGGCATGATTCCGAGCGTGAAGATCGTGGCGTTGGACAGATTCCCACCCGAGAACATGTCCGCCAGACCGAACCAGTTGCTGCGATTCTGCTCGAAAAAGTCCTTGAGCGCCCCCGTATTGATGCCCGGAGTCGGTATGTGGCTTCCAAGGCGATAAATCGCCAGGATCATGAGCGTGAAAAGACATCGCTTTCGGAGATCGGGAATGTCCCAGATATTCCTTAGGCTTTGCAGCATGATGCTACTCCTCGGTGGAGTGAGGAACCCGCTCCGGCCATGACCGCTATCTCGCCGCGCGCGGCATCAACTCGCATGATCTCATCTCTTCTCGCTGATTCGGTCGCCGACGACCTCGGCCTTTCCGCCGACGGCGGCGATCGCTTCGACGGCCTTGGCGCTGAATTTTTGCGCCTGGACGGTCAGCGGTTTTGTGAGTTCCCCGTTGCCAAGAATCTTAAGGCCGCCGCTCAGCTTACGAACGATTCCCTCGCGAATCAGAACCTCCGGCGTCACGATCGTCCCCGGCTCCAGCCTTTCGAGAGAGCCCAGATTGACACAGGAGTACTCACGCCGTCTGGGATTGCGGAAGCCGCGCTTCGGCACGCGCCGATGCAAAGGCATCTGCCCCCCTTCGAAGCCGACCTTCCGGCCGTAGCCGCTGCGGCTTTTCTGCCCCTTCTCTCCACGTCCGGCGGTCTTGCCGCGCCCGCTTCCCGGGCCGCGCCCCACGCGGCGTCGCTCGCGAATGCTGCCATCGGCGGGTTTGAGCGCGTTCAGCCCGATGGTCGGCGCTGGTTGAGCCGGAGACTCCGATTTCATGTCCTGTGCTCCCTGGGACCGATTGATCACGTCGACTCCACAATGGCGACGAGATGCGGGACCTTCTTGACCATGCCTCGCGTCTGGGGCGTATCCTGCCGCTCGACGATTTGATGCAACCGTCGAAGACCCAATCCCCTGACCGTCTGGCGCTGTTTCTCGCGGCAACCGATCACGCTGCCGATCATCTTGATCTTCAGCGTGCCCGATTTCGATTTTCCGCGTTTCTTTGCTCTGGTTTCGTCCATGTCAACTCATCCTTACGTGAGCGCATTCAGGCGCCCGACGCGACTTGATCCTTTTCCTTCTCGATCCCCAAGACTTCCTCGACGGTCTTGCCGCGCGCATGCGCCACTTTCTTGATTTCCTTGAGCTGCGCCAGCGCTTCCATCGTCGCCTTGACGACGTTGTGCGCCGTCGTCGATCCCAGGCTCTTGGAAAGAATGTTCTGGATTCCCGCGGAAGTCATGACCGCCCGCACGGCGCCTCCAGCGATGACGCCCGTGCCCTCCGACGCCGGCTTGAGCAACACGGCGCCCGAGCCGAAACGTCCCAGGACGGTGTGCGGGATCGTGGCGCCCTTCTCCGTCAGAGGCACGCGCACGAGGCCTTTCTTCGCCGCCTCGACGCCTTTACGAATGGCGGATGCGACTTCACGCGCCTTCCCCATGCCGTATCCGACATGACCTTTGCCGTCGCCGACGACGACCAGCGCGGTGAACGACAGGTTCTTGCCGCCCTTGACGACCTTGGTCACGCGATTGATGGACACGACTTGATCCTTGAGTTCAAGGCTTGAAACGTCGATCTTCTCGATGGGTGACCTCATGTTCTCTCTCCGCGATCCCTCTCAGAACCGTAGTCCGCCCTCGCGCGCCGCGTCGGCCAGGGCCTTCACGCGACCGTGATACTTGAAGCCGCCGCGGTCGAAGACCACGGTCGATACTCCGCTTTCCATGGCCCGCCGTGCGATGAGCTTTCCGACCGCCTTGGCGGCTTCGACGTTGGAACCGCGATTCATCAGTGACTGGCGCAGCTCCGGGTCGCGCGATCCGGCGGCGCAGACCGTCCGACTAACGGCGTCGTCAACGATCTGGGCATAGATATGCTTTTGACTGCGAAACACGGCCAGACGAGGCGTCTCCTTGCAACCGATGAGACGCTTTCTGATGCGCTCATGGATTCGCCTGCGGATTGCCGTTTTGCTTCTGACGCTCATGGTCACCTCAGCGAGCGTGCCCTGGCACACTCATGCCAGGCGTTCCCGCCCTCATCGCGGCTCATTTCGTCCGCCCGGTTGCGCCGGCTTTGCCGGCTTTCTTCTTCAGCGTTTCGCCGACATAGCGGATTCCCTTCTGCTTGTATGGATCCGGTTTTCTCAGTCCGCGGATCTCGGCGGCGGTCTGTCCGACTTTCTGCCGATCGATGCCGGAGATCACGATATGCGTCTGTCGATCGACGGCTATCTTGACTCCCTCCGGGATCGGATACTCCACAGGATGAGAGTAACCGAGAGCAAAGACGATCTTGCGGCCGTCGACCGCGGCGCGGTAACCGACTCCAACGATGTCGAGCTCTTTCGAGAATCCCCGAGTCACGCCCATGACGGCGTTGCTCGCCAACGCGCGTGCCAGGCCATGCAGGGCGCGCTGCTGCCGATCGTCGTTCTGACGCCGACAGACGAGGGACTCACCCTCGAGCGCGAACGATATTCCCGACGGAATCGGCGTGCTCAGCTCGCCCAATGGTCCCGTGAACCGGGCCTCGTCCTCGGACAGGCCGACCTTGACGTTCGCGGGAATGGGAATGGGTTTGAGACCAATGCGAGACATTCCTAACCTCTCACCATACGTTGCACAGGATCTCTCCTCCCACGCCGTTGCGCGCCGCTTCCTTCCCCGTCATCACGCCGCGCGATGTGGATAGGATGTTGATCCCCATGCCGCCCAGAACCCTTGGAATCTCATGCTTGCTGCAGTAGATGCGGCAACCGGGGCGGCTGACTCTCTGCAGGTTGGTGATCGCCCGCTCCATGGACGGCCCGTACTTCAAGAAAATGCGGACTATCCTCTGCGGTTCTCTATCGATCAGTTTAACGCTCGAGACATAGCCCTCCTGCTTGAGGATGCGCGCAATCTCGATCTTCAGCTTCGAGGCGGGGACGTCCACCTTGGACAGTTTGGCGCGGACTCCGTTACGAACCCGAGTCAGCATGTCCGCGATGGGATCGGTCATGTTCATCGGCTATACCTCTTTTTACGCTTTCGCTACCAACTCGCCTTGATGACCCCGGGGACCTCTCCCGCCAGGGCCAAATCGCGGAAACAGATACGGCACAGTTGGAACTTTCTCAGGTAGCCGCGAGGTCGTCCGCATCGACGACAGCGCGTGTATCTCCGAGATTGAAACTTGGGCGTTCTCTGCGCCTTGGCTATCAGCGATTTCTTCGCCACGCTCGTCTCCTTCTCACGGCCCGTGGTGCGCATTTCGCGTTCAAGACCGCCGGCGCCCGTTTGCACATTCCGTCTCGACGGGGACTCCGGCCGCGCTCCTGAAGGCGTGCCGCGCGATGCCGTGCCCGCCCGCCGGCAGGCAGGCCGTGCATGCATAAGTCATCCGGCCATGACAATCGCATGAACGGCGTGAATGTCACGGAGCAGTGTTTCATCGGCTTCTCCGGAACGGCATTCCGAGATGCTCGAGAAGTCGACGCGAATCCTCGTCGGTTGCGGCGCTGGTCACGAACGTGACGTTCATGCCGCGCAGCTTCTCCACTTTTGAATAATCCACCTCGGGAAAGATGATCTGATCACGAAGCCCTAGCGTGAAGTTCCCGCGCCCGTCGAACGAGTTCGTCGGCACTCCGCGAAAGTCCCTGACGCGCGGCAACGCCACGTTTAACAGACGATCTACGAACTCGAACATGCGATCGCCGCGCAGCGTCACCGTGGCCGCGATCGGCATCCCGGAGCGAAGCTTGAACGCCGCGACCGACTTGCGCGCGCGGCGGATCGCAGGCCTTTGCCCGGTTATGCGCGCCAGATCATCCATGGCGTTTTCAAGCGCCTTGATGTTTTGCGTCGCCTCGCCGACGCCCATGTTGATGACGATCTTCTTGAGCCGCGGCACCGCCATCACGTTGGGATAGCCGTGCTCTTTCATGAGTCGCGGAAGGATTCGCTTGACGAATTCCTCCCTGATTCGGGCGCTCATCGTGACCTCACGTCAGCTTCAAGTGTACGTTTCGTCATGAAGAACCTCTCATCGATCCAGGACGCCGTGGCATTTACGGCATATCCTCACCTTGCGTCCGTCGTCCAGCCTTTTCGTTCCGATGCGCGTACGCTTGCCGCACTCCCCACACACGATCATGAGGTTGCTGGCATGGATCGGCGCTTCTCGCTCGGCTATGCCGCCCTTGATTCCCTTCTGCGGATTGGGGCGCGTATGCCTTTTGATGAACGATACCCCCTGCACGATCACGCGATTCTTCTCGGGTATGACGCGCAGAATCTTGCCGCGCTTTCCGGCGTCCCTGCCGGCGATCACCACCACCGTGTCGTTCTTGCACAATCTCATCCGGACCTGAACGCGGTCAGCAGACATCGCTATAGCACCTCCGGCGCCAACGAAACGATCTTCATGAATTTCTTTTCACGCAGCTCGCGCGCCACGGGTCCGAACACTCGAGTGCCAACGGGCTCGCGGGCGTCGTTGATCAAAACGGCCGCGTTGCGGTCGAAGCGGATGTAACTGCCGTCCTTGCGCCGTTGCTCCTTGGCGCAGCGGACGATGACTGCCTTGACCACCTTGCCCTTTCGGACGGGTTCCGGCGCTTCTGGCGCCGATTCCTTGACGTTCGCCGTGATGATGTCGCCCAGTCCGGCGTAACGCCCCGTTGATCCTCCGATGGGGAGAATGCACGAGATTTTGCGCGCGCCTGAATTGTCGGCCACGTCGAGAATGGTTCTCATCTGTATCATGATGATCTCCCTCTACGCCGTGGTTTCCGTTTCAGTTACGACCGCCGCAACGTCCGCGCCCCTATCGAGTATTTCCTCAACGCTCCAACGTTTGCGTCGAGAGAGCGGCCTAGTCTCCACGATGCGAACCTTGTCGCCTTTGTGGGCGCCCTTCTCGTCATGCGCCAGGAAGTTCGAAGACCTTCTCATCGTCTTCTTGTAAAGCGGGTGCCGCACCAGTCTCTGGACCGCCACGACCACCGTTTTCTGCATCTTGTCGCTCACGACCACGCCGGTCTTGACGTTTCGGCGACGTGGTCTTGACGAGGAAGCGTTCACTTCCCCTTCTCTTTGACTACTGCTCGTCTGTTGCTCCATCTTGAACCTACCCGCTCCGCTCCCCTCAGCTCGACGCTCTCTAGCGTGCGACGCCGCGTTTCTGCCTGAGAAAGGTCTTGACCCTGGCGATGTCTCGACGAATCCCGCGCAACTTCGCGGCGTTGTCGAGTTGTCCTACCGCCTTCTGAAGACGAAGGCGGAAAAGCTGCTCCGAAAGCTCGTTCTCGCGAGTGGCCAGCTCGTCAAGGCTCATCTCCCGCACCTTCTCGGCTTTCACAGCTTGACCTCCGTCTGTCTTGTCACGATTCGCGTTCTTATCGAAAGCTTCTGGGCCGCCAGCCTCAACGCTTCTCGGGCTTCCTTCTCGGTCACGCCTTCCATCTCATAGAGTATGCGTCCAGGTTTGACCACGGCCACCCATCCCTCCGGCGCGCCCTTGCCCTTGCCCATTCGTGTCTCTTGCGGTTTCTTCGTGATCGGCTTGTCCGGGAAAACGCGGATCCAGATCCGTCCGCTGCGCTTGATGAAACGCGTGATGGCGATGCGTCCTGCCTCGATCTGCCGGTCCGTGATCCAACCCGGTTCGAGGGCCTTGAGCCCGAAATCTCCGAAGGCAACCGAGCCTCCCGTCCAGGCCTTGCCTTTCATGCGTCCGCGCTGCTGCTTGCGGAATTTGACCTTCTTGGGCATCAACATAGGATTCCGCTCCCCTGGATCCCATTCCACGGAATCCTAACGCGGCGCGCGGCGCCGCAGAGAGAAAAAGCCTGGTGAAAAAACATCTCTCTATATCCCCTTGGGCGAACGCGCGTCGCTCTGCGAGCCCTTGTAGATCCAGCATTTCACGCCGATCTGGCCGAACGTCGTCCGCGCTTCCCAAAATCCGTAATCCACGTCCGAGCGCAGCGTGTGCAAAGGCAGTTGACCGAATAGATACCACTCGGAACGAGCGATCTCAGCGCCGTTCAGCCTTCCGGACACTCGAATCTTGATCCCCTTGGCCCCGAAGCGCAGAGCCGCGTCGACGGCCTTGCGCATGGCTCGACGGAACGCGATGCGTTTCTCGAGCTGCAATGCGACCGATTCGGAAACGAGCTGCGCGTCCAGCTCGGGCTTGAGGATCTCCTGGATGTTGATGAAGACCTCCTTGCCCGTACGCTTGATCAGCTCCTGCTTGAGCTTCTCGACTTCTTGACCTTTGCGCCCGATGATGATTCCGGGCCGCGACGTGAATATGCCGATCTTGAGCTTGTTCGCGGCGCGTTCGATCTCGACGCGCGACACGCCGGCATGGCCGAAGCGCTTCTTGAGCTCGCGCTTCAATTCCAGGTCTTCGTGAAGCAGTCCGGCGTATTCCTTCTCGGCGTACCATCGGCTGCGCCAGGTCTTGTTAAAACCGAGACGGAAGCCGATCGGATGGACTTTCTGCCCCATGAGCTAACTCTCCCTCTCGGCCACGCGAACGGTCAGGTGAGCCGTTCGCTTGATCACCCGATACGCCCGCCCCATCGGCGCGGGACGAACTCTTTTCAGCGAAGGACCCTGGTTGGCGTAGCATGCGCTCACGAAGAGCTCGTCCACGTCGACCTGACGCTTCTGGTTGCGTTCGGCGATGACGTTCGCGTTGGCGACGGCGGAACGAAGCGCCTTTTCGATCTCTCGAGCCACGGCCTTTTTGGTGAAGTGCAGAATCGACAGGGCTTCCGACACCTTCTTGCCTCGGATGAGATCCATCACCGGCTTGGCCTTCTGCGCCGACGTCCGAATGTATTTGGCTTCCGCATACGCCTCGAGCATGCTGTCCCTCGATTACTTGGCGGCGGCCATCTTGGCCGCTTTTTCAACCTTGGACGAGTGGCCCTTGAACTGACGCGTGGGCGAGAACTCGCCGAGCTTGTGACCCACCATGTTTTCCGTGATGTAGACCGGTATGAATTTCCTGCCGTTGTGCACGGCGATCGTGTGACCGACCATCTCCGGCGTGATCGTCGAGCGCCTCGACCAGGTTCTAACGACCTGCCGTTCTCGAACGGCGTTCATCTGATCGATTTTCTTCAACAGATGAGCGTCGATGAATGGACCCTTTTTGAGTGAGCGCGCCATGGCTACTTTCGCCTCTTGAGAATGAACCGCTGCGTGCGCTTGTTGTTGCGCGTCTTGAAGCCCTTGGTGGGCTTGCCCCAAGGAGTGACCGGATGCCGGCCGCCGGCGGTCTTGCCTTCGCCGCCGCCATGGGGATGATCAACAGGATTCATCGTGACGCCGCGGTTGTGGGGACGCCGCCCCAGCCACCGACTCCGCCCGGCCTTTCCGATCGAAACGTTCTTGTGGTCGATGTTGCCGACCTGACCGATCGTCGCCACGCAGGCGACGTTGATCGCGCGTATTTCTCCCGAAGGGAGCTTTACCTGCGCGTATTCGCCTTCGCGCGCCACCAGTTGCGCCACCGTCCCGGCGGAACGAACGAGCTGTCCGCCCTTGCCTGGACGCAACTCGATGTTGTGAATGAAGGTTCCGGAGGGGATGGCGGCGAGCGGCAAGCAGTTCCCCGGCAGGATGTCCGCCTGCTCGCCGGCGATGATCGTCTGGCCGACATGGACGCCGTCCGGGCAGAGGATGTATCGCTTTTCCCCGTCGGCGTAATGCAGCAACGCGAGTCGCGCCGAGCGGTTCGGATCGTACTCGATCGCGGCCACTCTGGCGGGAATCTCGCGCTTGTCGCGCTTGAAGTCAATGGCCCGATAACGACGTTTGTGGCCTCCGCCGCGGAACCAAATCGTTATCCGCCCTTTGTTGTTGCGACCGCCGGTGCGTTTCCTCGGACCGATCAGTCGCTTCTCGGGCGCCTTCCTGGAGATCTCCTCGAAGTCGAGCACCGTCATGAACCGACGGCCCGGCGAGGTCGGACTGAAAGCTCTCATCATCGACTCATCCCTGCGTTTTCACGAGCGCGCCAAAAAGCCATCTCAAGCGCCCTCGAAGAACTCGATCATCTTTTCGCCCTTCTTGAGGACCACGTAGGCCTTCTTCCAAGCGGGACGCCGTCCGACATAACGCCCTTGCCGCTTGAGCTTGCCTTGGAAGTTGGCCACCCGCACCGCTGCGACCTTGACTTCGAACAAGCGCTCGACGGCCTTCTTGATCTCGGATTTTGTCGCTTTCCTCTGTACCTCGAAACAGACCGCTCGCTGCGTCTCTCGAATCGCGGACGACTTCTCGGTGATCAGCGGGCGACGGATGATCTCGTGAACGTTCTTCATGGCGTCAGCCGCTCCTCCAGACTCCGCAGCGCTTCCTGTGAGATGACGATCGTGCGGCAGTTCAGAACGTCATAAACCGTCATGTGATACGGATCGACGACATGCACGCCGGCGAGATTGCGGCCCGCCAGCGCCAAGGCCTCCGCGACGGGAGCGTCGACAAGAAGCGCTTTTCCGTTGATCCCCATGCGCGCCAACAACGAGCGAAGCTCGCGCGTCTTGGGAGCCTGCAAACGGAATCCCTGAACGACCTTGAGCGCTCCTTCAGACGCTTTCTGCGACAGCGCCGCGCGGAGCGCCGCCAGCCGCGCCGATCGCGGCATGGACAAGCCATAATCGCGAGGCGTCGGCCCGAACACGGTTCCTCCATGACGCCAGAGAGGATTGCGCGACTCGCCGACGCGTGCGCGACCGGTTCCTTTTTGCCTCCAGGGCTTTCTTCCGGATCCCGAAACGAGCGCTCTATTCTTCGTCATGTGCGTGCCGCGCCGCATGCCGGATCGGTCTTGCTTCACGGCCTCATAGAGCAAATGAGCGTTCACGCCGACTCCAAACACTTCCGGCGACAGCGTCACCTCGCCCACCGGTTCGATCTCCGGCCCGATCACGACCGCGTTCCGGGACACGGTCGGATTCTTCTCGCGCCGTCGGCTCGATTCCATCTTTACTCTCCGCGTCATCGCTTATTCAACCCTTCAAGGGCGCTCCGCTTTTCCGGATGATGATGAGATAACCGCCGGCGGCGCCGGGCACCGCGCCGCGTACGATCAGCAGATTGTTCTCGACGTCGATCCGCTCGACTTTTAAGTTGCCCACCGTGATGCGAGCGTCGCCCATGTGGCCGGCGGCCTTCATGCCTTTCAGCACTCGCGAAGGATAGGCGGAAGCGCCGATCGATCCGGGCGCGCGATGGAACATCGATCCGTGCGATTTGGCTCCGCCGCTGAATCCGTGACGCCGGATGACTCCCTGAAAACCCTTCCCCTTGCTGACGCCCGTGATATTGACGCTGTCGCCGGGCGTGAACATATCGACCGCGATGCGATCGCCCACCTGGAATTCGGCGTCGGCGTCGACGCGGATCTCTCGCGACACGCGGCACGGCGGCAATCCGATCTTCTCATAACACTGCTTGACGGACCGGCTGATCCGCTTCACCTTGCTTTTCGCGACTAAACCAAGTTTCGCGGCTTCATAGCCGTCCTTGGCCGCCGTCTTCCTCTGGATGACAACGCATGGGCCGGCTTCGATGACTGTCGCCGGGATCGCCGCGCCGTTCTCGCCGTAAATCTGAGTCATGCCCACTTTACGTCCGATGATGCCCTGGACTCCCATTGTCCCTCTCCCGTTCTATCGGGCGTGCTCCTTTCCGAACGCTTTGATCTCGACGTCGACTCCGGCCGGCAGATCCAGTCTCATCAGAGCATCCACGGTCTGCGGCGTCGGCTCGAAAATGTCGATCAATCGTTTGTGCGTTCGGATCTCGAATTGTTCACGGCTCTTTTTGTCGACGTGAGGCGAGCGCAGAACGGTCCAACGATTCTTGACCGTCGGAAGAGGTATCGGTCCGGCGACACGCGCGCCCGTGCGTTTCGCCGTGTCGACGATCTCGCTCGTTGACTGGTCCAGAATCCGATAGTCGTAAGACTTGAGTCGGATCCGGATCTTCTCGTTGAGCATCATGTGCTTACCCTCAGGTATCCTCGTGTCGTGAGCGCCCGGGCGCGATTCCTACTCGATGATCTCGGTCACCGTCCCGGCGCCGACCGTCCGGCCGCCCTCGCGGATCGCGAAGCGCAGTCCCTTCTCCATCGCGA
>JAFGSN010000114.1 GCA_016934575.1 Vicinamibacteria bacterium | reverse complement strand
TCGAGGACGCGCTTGAAGTAGCCTTCGCCTGTCTCCGTCAGCGTCAACTGGCGGGTGGTGCGCTGAAAGAGGCGCGCGCCCACTCGCTCTTCCAGGAGACTGATGCGCTTGGACACGACAGCCGGGGAAATTCCCATCTCGCGTCCGGCTGCCGACATGTTGCCGGTTCTGGCAACGCGTGCGAAAATATCGAAATCGCTAATGGTCGTCACTGATATGTCCTCTTGAGCGGCCCTGATGGCCACTGCAGCCGATTCTCTCCCACTCGCGCCCATTCCCTGCATCTGACAAAAATATGTCAATACAGGTACCTGAAAGGAGAGAAAGCTCACCACTTGCGTGACGGTTCGAGTCTAGTTGCACTAGTCCCGAAGCGACAACACGACTTTGGTCGATAACGTCGCACACTGAACAAAGGATAGTTAGGATGCCGTCGATCGAGCTGCCAAGTCCTGACGCGTCCATCCTGGCACGCCGCAACGAGATCATACGTGATCTTCAGTCTCTCGTCGGCGTCCATTGCGTGATCGCCGACGAGGATGGCCGGCGTGCGTTCGAGACCGACGCGCTGACGGCCTATAAGCGCCTGCCGCTGGTTGTCGTGCTTCCGAGCACGACCGATGAGGTCTCGAAGGTTCTGAAGTACGCCAAGGTAAACGGCATAAAGGTCGTGGCGCGGGGTGCCGGAACCTCCCTTTCAGGCGGCGCACTGCCCAGCGAAGACGCGATCGTCGTTGGCGTCTCGAAAATGAACAAGGTTCTGGAAATCGACTACGAGAACCGTTTTGCGCGCGTCGAGTCCGGCATAACCAATCTCGCCATCTCCGACGCGGTCGGGCGGGGAGGCTTCTTTTACGCTCCCGATCCCTCGAGCCAGATCGCCTGCACCCTGGCCGGCAACATCGCCATGAACTCCGGCGGCGCGCATTGCCTCAAATACGGCGTTACGACCAACAACGTGCTCGGCGTGAAGATCGTCCTCATGGACGGCGAGATCGTCGAGATCGGCGGGCCCTTCCTCGAGCCGGAGGGCTACGACCTATTGGCGCTCATCGTCGGCTCCGAGGGTCAATTCGGCATCGTCACCGAGGCGACGGTCAGGATCCTGCGAGCCGCGGAAGGCGCCCGGCCGATGATGATCGGCTTCGAATCGAGCGCCAAGGCCGGGATGTGCGTCGCCCGCATCATCGGCTCGGGCATCATTCCGGTCGCCATCGAGTTCATGGACCGCCCCGCGATCGCCGTTTGCGAGGACTTCGCCAAAGCGGGCTATCCCCTCGACGTCGAGGCGCTGCTGATCATCGAGGTCGAGGGCTCCGAGGAGGAGATCTCCGACCGGCTTGCCTATATCGCCAGCATCGCCGAGGAGCTGAGCCCCCAGGCCATCGTCGTCAGCGCGTCGGCCGCGCAGAGTGCGAGAATCTGGAAAGGACGCAAAGCGGCGTTCGGCGCCGTCGGCCGGCTCTCCGACTACTACTGCATGGACGGCACGATCCCGCTCACTCATCTCCCCCACGTCCTTGAGAAGATTTCCGAGATCTGCGCGCGCCACGGGCTCAGGGTCGCCAATATTTTTCACGCCGGAGACGGCAACCTGCACCCTCTCGTGATGTACGATGCCAACAAGCCGGGCGAGACTGACAAAGCGGAGGCGGCGGGCGCCGAAATATTGAAGCTCTGCGTCTCGGTGGGGGGCTGCCTCACCGGCGAGCATGGCGTCGGCATCGAGAAGCGCGACCTGATGCGCGTTCAGTTCTCGGAAACGGACCTCGCGGTTCAGATGCGCATCAAGTCCGTGTTCGATCCGGACTGGCTCTTGAACAACGGCAAGGTTTTCCCGCTCGATGCCGTTGCCGCCGCATTGGCGCGCCGCGAGGCGGAACTGCAGCGTGCAACCGGCGCAGCTGCGGCGGCGTGAGGAGAGCGCTCACTTGGACGAGATCCTGAAGCCCGCCACCGAGTGGGAATTGAAGAGCATGATATCCGCGCTCGCGGAGAGGCAGATTCCGGCCGAGATCATCGGCGCGGGCTCGAAGCGCGGCGTCGGACGCCCCGTCTCGGCGCCCGTTGCCCTGACCACCAGCGGCATGCGCGGCATTTCCCTCTACGAGCCGAGCGAGCTCGTCATGTCGGCGCGCGCCGGAACGCCCCTCGCCCAGATCGAGGTCGAGCTGGCCTCACGGGGACAGATGCTCCCCTTCGAGCCCATAGATCTCGGCCCTGCGCTCGGCGCCCCGGCGGGAATTCAGACCATCGGCGCGGTCTTCGCGACGAACATGTCGGGAGCGCGCCGCATCGCCGCTGGCTCCGCCCGCGATTACCTCCTCGGACTTCGCGCCGTGAACGGTCACGGCGAGTTCTTCAAGTCGGGGGGACGCGTGATGAAGAACGTCACCGGCTACGACGTGGCGCGCGGTCTCTCCGGCAGCTGGGGCACGCTCGCCGTGATGTCCGAGGTGACCTTCAAGGTTCTGCCTCTGCCCGATGATGTCGCAACCCTCGTCTATACGGGTTTGACGGACGATCTCGCCGTCGAGCTCATGAGCACGGCCCTGGGTCTCCCGTACGAGGTCTCCGGCACCGTCCACTTGCCGGCCGGGCTCGCGCGCCGCCTGAAGCAAGCCGATTTGCGATCGGAAAAGAAATCGCTCACGGCGATCCGCATCGAAAACTTCACCCGCTCGATTTCGTACCGCAAGGGCCGCCTCAAGGAGGCGCTCGCAGCGTTTGGTGAGCCGATCGATCTCTCTCTCGAGAAATCGCTGCAATTCTGGGGCGACATGAGGCGTCTTTCCTTCATGCCGTATGAGCCTACTCACCTGTGGCGCATTTCCACGTCGCCGCGAATGGCTGCGAAACTCGTCAACGACATCAAGAGGCACATGCCGGTCGAGGCCTTTTACGACTGGTCGGGCGGTCTCATCTGGCTCGAGACCCCGGCCTCTGCCGACGCCGGAACCGCCGACATCCGCCGCGCCGTTGCCATTCACGGCGGTCATGCGACGCTCGTCCGCGCCGATCACTCGGTTCGCGGCCTCGTCGACGTGTTCCAGCCCCAGTCGCCGGCAACCGAACGCCTGTCACGCGGCCTGAAAGACGCCTTCGATCCACTGCGGCTCTTCAATCCCGGCCGCATGTACGCCACGATGTAAGACACGCCTGGCCGTGAGCTTGCCCGATCACGCCTATCGAAAGACAGACGATGCAGACGAACTTCTCGACCGAGCAACTCGCCGACCCGCGCCTCGCCGAAGCCGACCGCATCCTCAAGCGGTGCGTCCATTGCGGTCTGTGCACGGCCGTATGCTCGACATACGTCGTCCTCGGCGACGAGCGCGATTCTCCGCGCGGGCGCATCTATCTCATGAAGGACATGTTCGAGCACGAGCGCGTCCCGAGCCCGAAGGTGCGCCTGCATCTCGACCGCTGCCT
>JAFGSN010000113.1 GCA_016934575.1 Vicinamibacteria bacterium | reverse complement strand
GCGAAGATCACAGTATCCTCGCTTTATGGAAAGCACCCAACACACTCGCGTCACTCCCCCGGCGTCGCGATTGGCGACACTGGACGTAGGCCAGATCGGGCTGCGCAAGCATCACGTCGCTGGCTTTGTCGAGGTCGACGTCACAACGGCCCTTTCCAGGATTCGAGACCTGCGTCGAGAAGATCTCCCCATCTCCTTTTTTGCTTGGGTGGTGAAGGTGGTCAGCTTGACGCTCCATGATCATCCCCATGTCCACGCGCTCCGCAGCGGAAAGCGCTCGACCGTGCAGTTCAAGGAAGTCGACATTTCGGTGGTGGTCGAACGAAAGGTGGGACGCACTCGCGTGCCCTTGCCCCTTCTCATTCGTTGCACGAACGAGAAGTCGGCCAGCACGATTCACTCGGAGATCAGGGCTGCTCGGACGCAGCCCATCAACGACGAAGGTGACTACGTGCTGTCGCGGGAAGGACCCTCGGCAACGGCGATGCGCGCGTATTATGCCTTGCCTCAGTGGCTGAGGCTCTTTGTGCTGAAGCGCGTTCTCGGCAATCCCTTCCGCTGCAAGGAGAAGATGGGCACGGCCATGATCACCTCTGTCGGCTCCGTCGCCCGCGCGCCTGTGTGGGTCCTTCCGAAGTCGATCCACAATCTCTGTGTCGCATTGGGTTCCGTCGTGAAGAAGCCATGGATCGTCGGCGAGCGCATCGCCGCGCAGGACATCCTCCATCTGACCGTCCTCTTCGACCACGATGTGATCGATGGCGCCCCGGCGGCGCGTTTCGTCGCCGACCTGGTCGCTCGTATGGAAGCAGGCGTCGGCCTTGAATCGGAGTCGGTGGCGTAGGCTGAAGGCGGCGTACAGTCGCGCGGCTTCTCGACGTGGCCCCGCTCGTCCTCGTGCGCGGGCGGTGCCATGGTGGGCCTGGAAGCGATGGGAAGGGGCACGGCGTGTCATGCCAATACGGCGTGGGGCAGTACGTGACCGACCGGCCGTACGCCGCGTCATCGTTCCTCAGAGTCGCCATTGCGCGCGTGTTCACCTCGGCGCTGGCGGGGCGGTGCCGGGGGCGTCAAGCGCCTGCCGACACCGCATGGCCGATAATTTGATAGAATCGATTTGCAGAACCGAGAACAGACATGATCTTCCACATTACGCTCTCCCGAGCCGAAGACGGCTGGATCGTTGCTGAGTGCCCAGCTCTGCCGGGCTGTGTCTCGCAGGGCAAAGACGAGAAAGAGGCCATCGACAACGTCCGAGAAGCCATCACTGCATGGCTCTGGGCTGAAGATCAAAAGGCCGTGTCGGCCCTTCCACCCGGCGCACGGAGTGAACCCATCGTCGTCGCGGTCTAGGCGAGCCATGGCCAGGCTCGCCAACATCTCGGGCCGCGAGGCTGTTGCCGCGTTTGAACGCGGGGGTTGGCGGCGTATCGGCCAAGTCGGCAGCCACATGGTGTTGGTCAAGTCTGGTGAACGTGCGAACCTCTCGGTACTACAACACAAAGAGCTGTCTCTTGGTACGCTGCGTGCGCTGATCCGACACGCCAATCTAACCGTCGACGAGTTCTTGGCTCTACTGTAGTCGCGTTGTACGTCAGAGACAATCGCCCGCTGCCGCGAATAGCCGCGCGACTAGAAACCTCGCTTTTCGTGGATCACACGCAGTCTATCGGACGTTCTTCACATGGCATTGGTGGAGAACGTACCGACATTCCGATCCGATCGCGTTTGCACACGCCATAACCCTGACCGTTTATTCCCCCCATGGACCACTCCAGCGGACGGTTCGTTCCTTCTATGGACCGCTCATGCCGGAATCTGTCACGGCTGCGACGAAGGGGATTCCGAATACGAACGTCAGTGATCCCGTGCACGTCGTCCACGTGAACGACATGGCAGCGAACGCGAATCGCCGGTAGCTGTTGTCGGGTTCATCCCCTCAACGTTCCGGGTGCGCCGTTCGATGGGAGGGCAACGGGTGGTCGTGTTCGACGCGCTCGGGTGACGTTGCCGTGGGCGTGAACGTGAACGCCGACTTTCAATATACTTATCCATTGCATGGAGATACTCAGCAATCTTGGTATCGGGCACGCCAGCAGCTCTCATATCTGTAATAGCAAACCTTCGTTGGTCCGCATAAGAGGCTCCTGCGCGTTGACTAAAGGCGTTTCTCTGTAGGCTACTGATAATACCATGTGGCGAACCAGTTTCATGATCTCTAATCGTCGATTGAAAGCCGTTCCGCTTCCGCCAATTTCGAAGGATAGGCATCCGGCATACGACGTTCTTGTTGGCTGACGCCCTTATCGCCTCGGATCCCACGCGGTCCTCCTTCCACACGTAATGCGCTGTAACAAAAGCATATCGGCGTGAGCGTCGTCATCGGTTCGTTGCGCGTAATCGGGCTGGCATCTGCCTTGCTCATGGGACGAAGCGGCGACGTCGGGACGGCCGCCAATGAGCAGTGCAGTCACGACTACGGAGGAACTGATGAAGAAGATCGAAAGCGTGATTCGGCCGCACCTGCTGGACGCGGTCAAGACCGCGTTGCAGGAAGCGGGCGTTGCCGGGATGACCGTCTTCGAGGTCAAGGGCTTCGGCCGCCAGAAAGGTCATACGGAGACGTTCCGAGGAAGCGAGTATCGGGTGGAGTTTGTCCCGAAGGTGAAGATCGAGGTCGCGGTTCCCGATCCGCTCGTTGACGCGACGGTCGATGCAATCGTGCGCGCGGCCAAGACCGGCAAGTTCGGCGACGGAAAGATCTTTGTGGCGGCGTTGAGCGATGTCATACGCATCCGCACGGGGGAACATGGAGATGCCGCCATCTAGCGTGTCGTTTTGGGGACGCGTAAGGAAACCCGCGAGAACCCGAACGCGCGCCATGACACCGTTGGTTCGGAAGGAGGACTGAGATGAAATCGACGAGATCATTCTGGATATTGTCGGGCCTGGCTTCCATGCTGATTCTTGGCATCGCCTCGGAGAAGGGCTGGACGCAGGAGCCCGCGGCCGTGGCAACCGCGATTGCCGAGGCGGAAGCCGCGCCGACCGCCGCGAGCAACGCCGAGGCGATAACGATCGTGCAGAAGCACGTCGATTTCGTTTGGACCTTGGTGGCGGCCTTTCTGGTCTTCTTCATGCAGGCTGGTTTCGCACTCGTCGAGACGGGATTCACCCGAGCCAAGAATGCGGTCAACATCTGCATGAAGAACCTGATGGATTTCTGCGTCGGCTCGCTGGCCTACTGGCTGTTCGGCTTCGGACTGATGTTCGGGATCAACGCCACGGGTTTCTTCGGAACGTCGGGGTTCATGTTCTCGGACTTCAAGGCCGACGCCGATGCCTGGCTTTACGCTTTCTGGATGTTCCAGGTCGTATTCGCGGCAACCGCGGCGACGATCGTCTCGGGGGCCATGGCCGAGCGCACGAAGTTCTCGAGCTATCTCGTCTACAGCGCGTTCATCAGCGCCTTGCTCTACCCCGTCTTCGGCAGTTGGGCCTGGGGCGGGCTGTACAAGGGCGGCGGCTGGCTCGAGAAGCTCGGCTTCATTGATTTCGCGGGTTCGACGGTCGTGCACTCGATCGGCGGCTGGTCGGCGCTCGCGGGCGCCATCATTCTGGGGCCGCGCATCGGCAAGTTCGGCAGGGACGGCAAGCCGCGCGCGATTCCCGGGCACAACCTTGTGCTCGCCACGCTCGGCGTCTTCATCTTGTGGTTCGGTTGGTTCGGATTCAACTCCGGCTCGACGACTGCCGCCAACAAGGACATCGCCCTGATCGCGGTCACGACCAACCTGGCGGCCGCCAGCGGCGCGATCTCCTCGATGCTCGTTGCCTGGATGTTCCTGAAGAAACCGGACGGCAGCATGATGCTGAACGGCGTTCTAGCCGGATTGGTCGCCGTCACCGCGGGCTGCGCGAACGTGTCACCTCTGTCGGCGGTCATTATCGGCCTGATCGCCGGCGCGTTGGTCGTTGGATCGGTCATCTTCTTTGACCGCATCAAGGTCGACGATCCGGTCGGCGCCGTCTCGGTCCATGGCGTCAACGGCGCCTGGGGCACGCTTGCCGCGGGCATCTTCTCCAACAAGGGCTTTAGCCTGGCGGCCGTGGGTGTACAGGCCCTGGGCGTCGCCGCGGCGTTCATCTGGGCGTTCCCGATTATGCTGGCCTTCTTTTATATCCTGAAGACGACGATCGGTCTCCGAGTGAGCGTCGAGGAAGAGATGGACGGCCTCGATATCAACGAGCACGGTAACGAGGCCTATGCCGAGGACGTAGTGCAGCAACCGTCCGGTTACGTTGCCTAAAGCCGATCCCGGGTGTCGGCGCTCCGGCGCCGACGACCGGTTCAACGGATTCACTGACACGCTGAAGAATAGGGTCAAGGAGGACACGATGAGTCTCTCACGATTAATGAAGCTGTCGGTTGGCGGGGCGTTGGCGCTTTCCGTCGTACGCGCCGAGGCGACTACCGCCACGGGAGGAGCCGACCTCAACTCGGCCTACGTTTGGAGGGGCATCACCTTCAACAACGGCCCGGTCTTGCAGCCCTGGCTGGACGTCAGCGGCATCATGATCGCCAATGGCGTGTCGCTGGGCACAAACGTCTGGATGAACGTCGACATCGACGACTACGATGGCGCTCTGAAAAGCGGTGAGATCTCGGAGGTCGACCTGATGCTCACGCTGTCTCTTCCCAAGGGCTTCAAGGCCGGATATGTGGAATACACGTTCCCAGGTGGCGCCCTCGGCTCGCGCGAGTTGTTCGGCGGCTGGAGCGGCGGTTCGGGTGTGATCCTCGCCGTGAACGCCTACTATGACGTGGACGAAGCCGAGGACTTCTTCGCGACCGTCGGAGTTGGGAAGGGCCTGAAGCTCGGCGAGAAGGCCGATCTGCGCCTCGACGCATCGGCGGGTTTCGCCGGCGAGAAGTTCGCCCAGGCTTATAGCGGTAGGGACGGCGGACTTTATAACTACGTGCTCTCGGCCAAGCTGAGCTACACCGTCAGCGCAAAGGCGTCTCTCGCGGCGATGGCGGGCTACACGGACAGCTTCGATGAAAAGATCTTGCCCGAGCAGAATGCGACCTTCTATGTCGGGATCGGCCTGAGCCTGACGTTATAGCGTTTTCTTTCTTAATCCCGAACGACATGCTGAAGGGGTGCGCGTCAAGCACTCCTTCATCTTTTTTCCAAGTCGATATCCTGGTTGCTGAAAGCGAGCGCCATATGTGCAGATTGCGAACGACAAATTTGTCCCGAACAACCGTCCAGGGTACATTTTAGTTAGATATTGACGATTAGCCTTCGAACCTGTAATCTTTCTATGCTGTGGCGATCCAGTCTGATGAGAACAGACGCCTTTCGACGCTCCTCGACCTCAGCCGAACCCTGGGCTCTCCGCTCAACTTCAAGTCGTCTCTGGTCAGCGTGCTCGAAGTCCTCGAGGAACACCACGAGATCACGAGCGGCTCGATTACCTTTCTGGACGAGGACGCGCGGGCGCTGAACATCGAGGCGTCAATCGGAATTTCCTGGCAGACGTCGAGCCGCACGAGGTATCGGATTGGCGAGGGGATCACCGGTCGAGTGGTCGAAAGCGGCAAACCCGTGATCGTGCCGCAAGTCAGCAGCGAGCCGATGTTCCTGAACCGGACGGGCGTGTGGCGGAAGTCGCGCCGGCGCGAGTTGAGCTTCCTATGCGTGCCTATCACGCTCGATGGGCTGGTCGTCGGAGCGCTGGGCGTCACGCTGCCATACGCCAAAGACCGAGCCTATGAACGCGAGGTCAAGTTCTTCGGGATTGTCGGGACCATGATTGGACAGGCCCGGCGCGTGAGCAGCATGGTCGAGAACGAACGCCGGCGACTGCTCGACGAGAACGCGCAGTTACGCGGCGAGCTCAGGGGGCGCTACGAGTTTCGAAACATCATCGGTAACAGCCGTTCGATAAAGCAGGTGTACGAGCAGATCGCCCAAGTGGCGCCGAGCCCGACGACCGTGTTGATCCGCGGCGAGAGCGGCACCGGCAAGGAGCTGATCGCCCACGCGATTCATTACAACTCGCCGCGCGCCGATAAGCCGTTTGTCAAGGTGAACTGCGGCGCCCTGCCCGAAAACCTGATCGAATCGGAGTTGTTCGGCTATGAGCCGGGCGCCTTCACCGACGCGCGCTCGCGGAAGAAGGGACGCTTCGAGCTGGCGGACGGCGGCAGTCTCTTCCTGGACGAGATCGGCGAGTTGAGCCTGTCAACCCAGGTCAAGATGCTGAGGGTTCTGCAAGAACGCGAGTTCGAGCGCCTGGGCGGCGTTCAGTCAATTCGGGTCAACGTGCGTTTGATCGCGGCGACCAACAAGGATCTCGAGACCGCCATCAGGGACGGCGGGTTTCGAGAAGACCTGTATTACCGATTGAACGTCTTCAGCATCTACCTGCCGTGCTTGCGCGAGCGGCGCTCCGACATCCTTCTGCTGGCCGATCATTTCGTTCAACACTACTCTCGAACGCACGAGAAAGACGTTCGCCGACTCTCCACTCCGGCTATCGACATGCTGATGTGCTACCACTGGCCCGGAAACGTGCGCGAGCTGGAGAACTGCATCGAACGCGCCGTGTTGGTCTGCCAGGGCGGGGTCATCCATGCTCACGATCTGCCGCCCTCGCTTCAGACTGCCGAAATCTCGGGCACCATGCTCGGAAGATCGCTCGAGGCCGCGGTTGCGGCGTTCGAGAAGGATCTGATATCCGACGCTCTCAAGGCGGCGCGCGGCAATCGGGCGCAAGCCGCGCGTTTGCTCGACACCACCGAACGCATCATCGGTTACAAGATCAACAAGCATTCGATCGACTGCTCGCGTTTCAAGAGCTGAACGGCTGACTTCGCGGGAAATGAGCCATATCGACTCGCAATGACGGGTTTGATCGGTGCCTTCGTTCGCCACATGAGATTGCTTTGGAGCGGGAGTTGCGATAAATAAACGTCGAGTATGATGAAGAAAGACCAAGTGAGCCCGCCGGAGAGTCGTTCGAGGAAAGACCAAAGGCCGTTTCCTCTCTTCTATTTGTTAGTGTCTCTAATTGCCATGACCATCCTGCGTTTCGCTCTGCCTGGCGCGCGGATCGTTCTCTTCCCGTGGAATCTCCTGGGGCTGCTTCCGCTTCTCACGGGAGTTTTTCTCAATCTCGCGGCCGATAAGGCGTTTCAGAGAGCCGGAGCCACGGTGAAGCCGTTCCAAGCCTCATCCGCGTTGATCACGGAGGGGGTCTTTCGCTTCAGCAGGAATCCCATGTACCTCGGCATGGCGCTCATCCTTGTCGGCGTCGCGATTATGTTGGGATCCCTGACGCCGTTCGTCGTCGTTGCGGTGTTCGGGATTTTGGTGCATGTGGTTTTCATCAGCATCGAAGAGCGTATGCTGGCGGAGAAGTTCGGAGAGGCGTGGGGCGCGTATCAAGCACAGGTCAGGCGTTGGCTATAGCTGTGAGTCGGAGTCAGCAGGCCCATATGAAGGAAGCCTGCCGACTCTCGTCTGTCCGTTCCACGCTTTCCGCACGATCGAGCGTTACGCTAAAATCAAAATTTCCATAATGCGGCGGCTACCCCATTGTGATTCGCAACGCTCGAGTCGAGTTGGACCTGCCGAGCGGAACGACACTCGAGAGCGTGGTAGCGCAGCAACAGATATGGGCTGAAGCGGACGGGATTGCTTCGATTGCGGACGACGGGGTACTTACAATGACGAAGCCGGCTAGCGCAGCGCTAGCCGCGATTGGTAGGGCGCTGGCGGAGCCGATCACGCTGGACAACATGTGCGAGCGCTGGCATAGGCTTCGCGCTGCATTGGACCTGTCCTGAGGAGGCGCTCAATGGCCATGGACGCCATCGAGAAAGTGCGGCGAGAGCTGCGTCACAGCGTGCGGACGATGATGAGGCGACCGGGATTCAGCCTGGTGGCCGTTGTAACGCTCGCCCTTGGGGTTGGCGCCAATGCGGCGGTGTTTAGCGTGATGCACGCAGTACTGCTTCGGCGGTTGCCATTCGCGAATCAAGACGAAATCGTAGTCGTTTGGAAGGAAGGCCGGCGTTCGGATAATCCGCTCGTTGAAATGTCGCTGGCCGAGTTCCGGGACTGGGAATCGCAAAACCGCAGCTTTGAGAGCTTGGCGGCGATGCCAACAACGGTATTCGGCTACAGCTATGCCTTCATGTCGGACGGGAAGGCATTGCAGCTGGAGAGTGCCAAGGTTACCGGGCGCTTCTTCTCGGTGCTCGGAGCGAGAGCGGCTTTCGGCCGCACGATTGGCCCTAATGATGATCGACCTCACGGTCGACAGATCGTTGTGCTAAGTGACCGAGCGTGGCGCGAACAACTGAACGCCGACCCGGCCGTTATTGGGCGCGCGATCGAACTGAATCGAATGGCGCACACCGTGGTGGGTGTGATGCCGCCGGATTTCAGTTTTCCGGAAGGGGTCGACCTCTGGGTGCCGTTGACGCCATCAATGAGTGACCGTGCGATCGCGAGCCGGGGCATCGTGTTTCTTCAGGCAATCGGCCGACTTCGGCCAGGCGTGGCCCTCGGGGAGGCGGAGGCGGAGTTAAACACGATCATTGGACGATTGGCGAAGGAGTATCCAGAGACCCGAGCCGACGATCAGCGAGCGGCGCTCACGCCAATCGCAGAGTACGTGTTCGGCAACTCACAGCTCAGCCTCAGGCTCCTCTTTGCTGCGACGGCGCTTCTCCTGGTGATTGCCGCTGCCAACGTTGTCAACCTGATGCTTGCCCAAGGAGTGTCCCGCCGAAAGGAGTATGCCGTTCGGAGGGCCCTTGGAGCGGGGTGGTGGCGCCTATTCGGCCAGTTGGCGGCTGAGAGTGCTGTCATTGTGGGAGCGGGTGGCATCGTGGGCCTTGTGCTGGCATCTGGACTCATAGGCGCCATGGTGAGGATCGCGCCTGCAGATATCCCGCGCATCGAGGATGCAGGCCTCAACATGACGGTGGTGACTTTCAGCATGGGGGTGATGGGACTCGTCGCGCTCGGTTTCGCCGCGGTGTCGATGCTTGCGGCCACAGCGAGAGCGGATCTATGCGGAGACCTGCGGGAGGGCAGCAGAACCCCCTCGGGCGACGCGCGACGAGGGATGCGTGGTGCATTGGTCGTTGCTGAGGTGACCATCATGGTCGTTCTCCTTGGGGGCACGCTTGTGATACTCCGTAGTTTCGTGAACCTGAACCGGGTCAAGATCGGATTCGACGCGCGGAACGTGATGACAGTGCAACTGCGATTGACTGGCGCTGTGTATCGTGAGGCGGCGGCCCGGCGAGCCTTTCTTGAGCAACTGATAGACCGGCTGGAAGCACATCCGCAGGTCAGTGCCGCGGGCGCCGTGCTGATGCGCCCGCTCGACGGCGCCGTTGGATGGGACCTCCGGTTCACGGCGGAAGGCCAGACTGATGAGACAGCAAGGCAAAACCCCGTCGCTAACTACGAGGTGGTGAGCCCACACTACTTCCTGGCACTTGGCATCCCAGTAAGGCAAGGCAGGGTCTTCGGCCGGGAGGACGCATCTTCGGCCCCACTCGTCATGATAGTCAGCGAGGGACTGGCCGACCAGTTGTTCGGGTCGGGAGCGGATGCGGTGGGGAAGCGCGTGAAACTAGGAGCGCCATCCTCGGCAGAGCCGTGGCGGACAATCGTCGGCGTGGTAGGGGATGTCAGGTATCGGGAGCTAGGATCCGATCGAAAGGACCTGTACGTTCCCCTCTCACAGAGTGGGGTAACTACCAACCATCTTGTCGTACGAACAACATCGAGCCCCGCCAATGCCCTACCGCTCATGCGCCAGGAGATTGCACGCCTCGATTCCGACGTGCCGATAGCGGGTGCTGCCACGCTGGAGGAGATGGTGAGCAGGAGTATGGCACGACCACGGTACAACACAATCCTCCTGAACTGCCTGTCGACTCTGGCCGGTCTTCTCACGTTGGTCGGAATCTACGGAATGATGAGCGACTCCGTCGCTCGACGATCGTCGGAGTTTGGAGTCCGGATCGCGCTAGGAGCACAGAGACAGAACATCGTTCGACTCGTAACGCGGCAAGCTATGCTCTGGACGGGCATTGGGTTGGGCATCGGTCTTCCCGGAGCTCTTCTCGCCCGTCGCGCGATGCGGGATCTCCTGTTCGGTGTGAGCGTCCACGACGTGCCGAGCTTGGTTGTGGTCGTGGTTTTGGTTGCAGCTATCGCGCTCGTGGCCTGCTATGTTCCGGTTCGGCGAGCCGCGGCTGTTGATCCCATTGTGGCTATACGTGAGGAGTAGCCGCGCCGAACCCAGCCGGCTCGTCCGGGACTTTGGCCAGAGGTTTCTTCTCGCGATTGACGGAACGACCCTTGCGGAGGAGACTACCGAACTCTCAACCTTTACTCTCTATCTCTCAGAAAAACGGCTCTCGGGAAGACGGCTGAAATCCAGTCGAATCGTTCCGGGAGGCTGGCATCGCGATAAATATAGTTTCAGCCGGACCGGTGCGCCAATCCAAGAAGATTACTAAATTACTACCCGGAGCATTGAACG
>JAFGSN010000112.1 GCA_016934575.1 Vicinamibacteria bacterium | reverse complement strand
AGCGAGAACCATTAGCGCGAATTGCTGAACGCGTAAGTCCCGTCTCAGCAATGAGGTGGCCCCGAAACCGAGGAGTTCTGAGGCTGATCCGTAAAACCGGCCGGGCCTGACGGTGGTCAAGGGTGGCGACGGTCTCACGATTCATGCGTCGTCGCTTTTTATAAGCGGACCTATCGAGATGCCGATAATCCAACGGAGATGCAAGAGATGCCCAGAAAGAAAGTCGGGAAGCGGACCAGAAGTCCACTGGCGGCGCGGCAAGTCGTCAGCGCGGCGGAGCCACTCCAAATCGAAGCCCTTGATACGCTCATGAGCTTGGCGTATCGAAAGACCGGGCATATCCCGGAGGACGTTTTGGCGAGTCACGTGCTTTCCGTGACGGCGGGGGCGGACTGGACGGTCAAGCGCGCCGCCATGGAGGCGTTGTTGCGCCGAATGGCGTTCGCCGGCCAGGACGGTCTCGCCGTGGCCACGCGTCCCGGCGGCGGCGAGCTTCAGGGCTTCTATACGACTCGGCGCGCTGGATCCCGCGAGCGGCCGTACACGACGTTGCTTAGCAGCGTCAATCCGCCGCGTGGGAGCTGCGGCTGTCCTGATTTCATCCGCAGCTCGCTCGGCTTGTGCAAACACCTGCTGGCGATTCTCGATGATCTTTACTCTCGCCCACGACGCATGCGCCGGATACGCGAGAATGGCGCGGCGACCGTTCATCCGGCCATGACCTGGGACCCTGTCCGACCGCTGACCGGTCCAGGAGACGCCCTGGAACGTCTGCGATTTCAATCCAACTCCGGAACGATCGGACGCTCCCGGGACCCGATGATCCGTAAATGGTTTCGCGACGGCAACGGCCGTGGATATCTGATCAAACGAACTTATGCCGATGATCCTCCGCGTCGGATTGAAATGATCGATGCTCTTCTCCACATCGTCTCTAGCAGCCGGGCGGTCGGACGGGGTCGCATCGTGGAGCCGGGTATCCTTCCATTGCTTCGTCAAGAGAGGGAACGGTTGGAGCGCATGAACCTGAGCGTCACTTCAAACGCGGGAATGCGACAGGCATTACGCGGCCTCAAGCGCGGCCTCTACAAGTATCAGCGTGAAGGCGTCGCTCGATTCCTTTCGGCCGGACGTCTGCTGCTGGCGGACGACATGGGGCTCGGCAAGACCGCGCAGGCCGCCGCCGCCTGCCACGCGCTCTTCGCCACGCAACGGGTCAGGCGCGGCTTGGTCATCGTGCCGGCGAGCCTCAAGGACCAATGGCGGCGCGAATGGCGAATGGTGAGCGACGCGCCGATCGACGTCGTCGACGGCTCGCCCGAGGCGCGCCGGACGACCTACCGCAAGCGAGGCCATGGATTCCTCATCGCCAACTACGAGCAGGTCCTGCGCGACCTCGAAGCGATGCATGCTTTCAAACCCGACATCATCGTGCTGGACGAGGCCCAGCGCATCAAGAACTGGGCGACCAAAACGGCCGCCTACGTCAAGCGTCTGTCGCCGGCGTACCGCTTGGTGCTCACCGGCACTCCCATGGAGAACCGGCTCGAGGAGCTGGCGTCCATCATGGATTGGGTCGACGACTTCGCGCTGGAACCGAAGTGGCGGCTTGCGCCCCTGCATGCACAGCTTGCGGATGGGAGAAAGGAAATCGTCGGAGTGCGCCATCTCGACACCTTGCGGAAGCGCATGAATCACTGCGTCTTGAGGCGCGTGCGCGGCGAGGTTTTAAGCCAGCTTCCGGCGCGGACCGACACCGTCGTCCCGGTCGTCATGACCGACGAGCAGTTGGAGGCGCATGCCGAGCTGGATCAGCCGATTGCGCGGCTCGCGCACATCGCTCGGCGGCGTCCTCTCACGCAGGCCGAGTTTCTGCGACTGATGACGCTGCTCACGACGCAGCGGATCATCGCCAACGGTCTGGCGCAGTTGCGTTTCCAGGAGGTGTGGCCGACGATTGCGTCGCGCTCGCCCGAAGAAGTGCTCATGAAGAGCCTTTCCATGCCCAAGCTCGGCGAGCTGCGTGAGATCGTCAGCCAGGTCGCCGTCCAGCAACGGCGCAAGATGGTCGTCTTCAGTCAGTGGCGGCGCATGCTCTCTCTGGCCCACTGGGCGGTTGGAGAGTTGCTGCGCGAATCCGGACTTCGCGCCGCGTTCTTCACGGGTCAGGAAGGACAGAGACGCCGCACGCAGAATATCGTCGAGTTTCACGACGATCCACGATTGCGTCTCCTTTTCGCCACGGATGCGGGCGGCGTCGGCCTCAACCTCCAGCGCGCGGCGAGCTGCTGCATCAACCTTGATCTGCCCTGGAATCCGGCGGTGTTGGAGCAGCGGATCAGCCGAATTCACCGCCTTGGCCAGCGCCGGCCCATCGACGTCTACAACCTTGTCAGCCAGGCGTCGATCGAGGCGCGTATCGCGGGACTCGTGGCCGACAAGAAGGCGTTCTTCACGGGCCTTTTCGACGGGGACAGCAACGAGATCCGTTTTGATCGATCGACGTCGTTCCTGTCGCGTCTCGAATGCCTCGTCGAACCCGCCAAGGCGCCCGAGCTGGCCGCGCATTCAACGGAGGCTTCGGAGGCGGAGTCGCCGGCCGAGCCGGAGATCGAGCGTGTCGTCACGGCCGCCGACGAGTCGCGCGACGTTCCGGGGGAAATGGAAGCGCCTGCGCCGTCGTTGACTGGCGCTCTTCCTCCGGCAAGTGAAATCCGCGGACTCTTCTCAAAGCTCGCTATCCGTCCGGGCGAAGACGGGGGCATTCACATCGACGCGCCGCCTGAAGCGGCGGCGGGTCTGGCGGCGCTCTTTGAAGGCATGGCGCGGATGCTGCGAATCGGGCAGTAGTAATAATCCCGCAGGCAAGAGCAAGCAGGCCAATGACGCCGGATGATCGTGTCGAGGGGAAACGGCCTTTGGGATGAGTCTTATGTCTCCAACGATCCATGCCGTCTGACAACGCGACCCGATCCGGAATTACAACGATTGGTCAAAAGCGGCCCCGAACGCCAGTGGTATAAGCTACAATGCTTATGTTCCGCGAAAGGAGGCGTTCCATGCTGAATCTGCTGATTACCATCATCGTTGGGGGTCTGGTCGGCTGGGTGGCCAGCATCGTGATGAAGACAAACCAACAGATGGGCATCATCGCCAACGTTCTGGTCGGCATCGTCGGATCGGCGCTCGGATACTGGGTATTCGGCCTGCTGGGCATCGCCGGGGGCGGCCTGATCGGCCGACTCATCATCGGCGTCCTCGGCGCAATGCTCCTCATCTTCCTTCTGAAGGCGTTGAAGATCTTCAAGTAGCCGTCGGGGTCGCAGCGGCGGCTTCAACCTCAAGCCGCAGACGACTGCAGCATTGAGGGCTGCCTTATGCCACGAAGACCGCCGTGGGAAATGCTACGTCGATTCTTCGCTCCGGCCGATTCCCGTGACGAGCATCAACATGGCGAACGGTAGAGCGACATAGACGAGCATGGCGTGCGAGAGATCGCACGCATCGGCGACGCTTCCCACGAACGGCGGGAGAAGGAGCGACAGCGCTCCGACCATCGACAGGACGCTCGTGACGGTTCCCGTGGCGTTCGGCCGCAGGGAAAAAGACGCCGCCAGGGCCGACGTGTAGAAGACGGCAGTCGACGTTCCCACGAAGGCCAGGCACAGGGCCTTGGCCGCTATTCCGGAGGCCAGCAAGAAGCCCGCGACAGCG
Source organism: Vicinamibacteria bacterium (assembly GCA_016934575.1). GTDB lineage: Bacteria > Acidobacteriota > Vicinamibacteria > Fen-336 > Fen-336 > JAFGSN01. Next base: position 21,351 of record JAFGSN010000112.1, on the reverse strand, counting down.
GCGCCCAGGATCAGGAGCGAGGCGCGTATCATACGATGGCGCGACCAGGGAGTGCGCGCGGCAAGCGCAAAACCCACGAGCGGCGAACCGACGAGAACGGTGATCACGGCATTGGCCGACGCGCCGCTCACGCCGGCGACGTCGCGCAGGTGGAGAATGACGAATCCGGCAAAGGGTTCGTCGAGCCCGTCGAGCAAAGCCAGAGCCAGAGCGAGCCTGAGAAGGCGGCCGTCCTTGGCCGTTTCGACGATGTGCGACCAGCCGCGGGTCTCCTTGTCGCGAGCGAGCGTCGGCGAGCGCGATCCTCGGTGCATGACGCCTAGGCCGAGGCCATATGCCGCCATGAAGAGGGCGCCCGCGCAGAATGCGCACCTCCAGCCGAGACCGGCGCTCAGGCTCATGGCCAAAGACAGAGGACCGAGGAGATCGCCGACGCTCCCGAGAGCGTTATAGCAGCCGAGCGTTTTTTCGAGGCGTTCTTCGGCCTTACGCGCACGATCGATCAGGATCAGTCGAGCCGTATGCGCCACCGGACCGCTTGCGAGTCCGATGCAAACGCAGGCGGCAAGCAGGACGCCGTAACTCGTCGCCGCGCCCGCAAGGGTCAAGCCGAATGCGTAGAGCGCCGTGCCAAGGAGCAACAGCCGTCGACGGTTATAGAGATCGGCGGCAACGCCGCTCAGGGCGCTGCCGATGTAGCCTCCGGTATGGTGGGCCATGAGCACCCAACCGGCCTTGGCGTAATCGAGATGGAAGTGACCGCGGACATCGGGCAGCAGCCCCGCCACCAGCCACCCGAGCCACTCATCCATGAAGTCGGCGAAAAGCAGGAACCCCATTGCAGAGCCCATCGTACAATGCCTTCAACTCGCGTTCTTCGCGGGCCCGGCGATGCGCCGTGAGTCGTGTGACCGTCCGAGGGCGTTCCCGGCCTCGCGTGGCCTTTTTAATCGGCCGAAAGATGATGGTCTCGGCAAGTTCAGTCGTCACATGAGCGTCTCGACGCCATCGCTCGGTCGCCATCCCGCAACAGTTTAATTGAGTTGCGCCTGATGGGCGTGAAAGGAGCGCGACGCAATGAAATGTGACCTGCATGTTCATTCGATGCGATCCGGGCGAGTCAATCTGCCGATTCTGAGACGACTGGGCCTTGAGTGCTATACCCCGCCGAGAGAGGTTTACGATCTGGCCCTGAGCCGCGGCATGGATCTGGTCACGATCAGCGATCACGATACGATCGATGGAGCGTTGGAGATCGCGCATCTTCCGGGAGTCTTCATAAGCGAAGAGGTGACGGTCGGATTGCCCGGCGGCCGCGCCATACACGTTGGCGCGCTGGACATCGCCGAATGTCAGCACCAGCGCATCGCCGAGCGCCGCAACGACGCCGAAGCCTTCTTCGCGTATTGCGCCGAGGAACGCATACCGCTGGCGTTCAACCATCCGTTCTCGCTCAGCCTCGGCCCTCGCACAGAGGAGGATTTCGATCTCGCGCTGGCTCGCGTGGATCTCATCGAGACCCACAACGGCGGAATGCCGATAGCGACCAACGTTTTTGCGCGGGCGACGTGTCGCTCGTGTGGAATGGGAGCCGTCGGTGGCAGTGATGCGCACACGCGCCAAGCGATCGGTCGCGCCTGGACGGAAGTGCCGGGCGCGCGAACCAAGCAGGAGTACTTGTCCGGCTTGCGCCGAGGCTGGACAGTGCCGAGCGGAGAGTCCGGCAATTATGCCCGACTCACTCGCGACGTCATCTCCGTTGTATTCGCTGGCTATCGTTATGCCGCCTGCCGTGCGCGGCGCGGTCTGGGGGACGCGGCGCGGTTCGCCGCGCTTCTGCTCATCGCGCCGCTGGTGCCGATCGTGCCGTTTCTGACGGGCATCAGGCATGCGCGGGAACGAGGCTACGCCGCGGCTATGTTTCTTCGGTGGCAAGCGACCACGGGCCGCCCCTATGGCCGCAGGCCGTTGCCGCATGCGCCCTGGATCGGCGCCGATCTGCCGGAGATCTCGTTGGGGTGAGCCATGCCTCAGGTTTTAGCGCTGCTGCACGGCTCCGATGGTTGGGTGGACAGCCGCTTATGCGACTGGCGCATGCCTGCCAGGCTCGTGCGCTGGATGCGCGTCGCGTCGTATATTGGCGACGGTTGGTTGTGGATCATCAGCGCGGCGACGACGATATGGTTCACTATCGAGCGAAGACTCCTGTTGATCGAGCTGCTGTTGGCGGTCGCGATCGCCAACAGCGCCATCGTTGCTCTCAAGCGTAAATTCAGGCGCACGCGGCCCTCGTCCGAGAGGCCGAATCCTCCCCTCGGCCTTCCTCACTCGAAGGCTTTCGACTTCGACGAGTTCTCATTCCCATCCGGCCATACGGTAAACGCCTTCGCCTTGGCGGTCGTGCTCGCGGCGTACTTTCCGCTCTTGGCCGTGTTGTGGTTCTTAATCGCCGCCAATATCGGCATGGCGCGAATCCTGCTGCGCTTCCATCATCCAACGGACGTCCTGGCCGGCGCGCTGATTGGAACGCTGATTGGATCCGGCGTTCATTTCTTTCTGGCGGCCTGAAATGTCACGAAAACGCCACGGATTCAACCCCGATACGCCTCAGGTCCAAGTCAACATCGAAAATGGGAAGCAAGCTTGGCGCACGGTGACGCCGCGCGAACGCCGGCGTCGCCTCGGCCATGAGCGAGGTTGCCATGCCAGCACGCCTGTCGTCCGCTCTGGTATATCCGATCCCCAGGCCGTCTCGGCCGCTGCTGCGCGCGCGCATGAGGACCGTCGAGCCGCGGGACGCGCATGCCGCGCGGATGCGCGTGGCTTTCGTCACCGAGACTTATCCGCCGGAAGCGAACGGGGCGGCCATGACCGTGGGCCAATTGGTCGAGTCGCTCGTTCAACGCTGGCACATGGTGCAGTTGATCCGTCCGCGGCAGTCTCCCGATGATCGGCCCCGTTACAGACCGTATGTCGAGGAGATCCTGACCGCGGGGCAGGCCTTGCCCTTCGATCGAAGCATGCACTTCGGCTGGTTCGAGACGGATCGACTCGTTTCTCTTTGGCGAGCACGTCATCCCGACGTCGTTCATGTGGCCACGGAAGGGCCGCTTGGCGTCTCGGCGCTCGCGGCGGCGGAAAAGCTGGGCATCGGCGTATCGACCAGCTTTCACACCAACTTCGATCGTTACGCCTCCCACTATGGCTTCGGCTGGCTACGCTTCGTCGCGCTCTGGCACCTGCGCCGTTTTCATAACCGAGCGGCCTGTACCCTGGTGCCCACGAGGCAGATGCTCGCTGATCTCGAGTGCGGCGGGTACCGTAATCTCAGAATTGTGCCGCGCGGCGTCGATGCCCAGCTTTTCAATCCAAGCAAGCGCAGCATGGAGCTGCGATGTCGATGGGGTTGCAGTCCTGGGACACGGCCGTTCTCTACGTGGGACGTTTGGCGCCGGAGAAGAACCTGCCGCTCGCTATCGAGGCGTTCGAGGCCATACGCCGCGCGCATCAATGCGTTCGTTTCATCCTCGTGGGCGACGGACCGCTGCGTGGCACGATCTCACGCGAACACCCGGAGTACGTTTTCGCCGGCCGGCGCCACGGCGACGATTTGGCGGCCCACTATGCTTCAGGAGACGTCTTGTTGTTTCCAAGCCTGACGGAGACGTTCGGCAACGTCACGCTGGAAGCCATGGCCAGCGGCCTGGCCGTAGTCGCTTATGACGACGCGGCGGCGCGCGTGCTGATTCGCGACAAGGAAAACGGCCTGTTGGCCGCGCGCAGTGATGCGGGAGACTTCATATCATGCGCGGTATACGCCGTCACCAAGCGCGGCGTTCGCGCCCACTGTGGCATGCGAGCCGTGCGCACCGCCGCCGCGCAGTCGTGGGACGCCGTCGGCGAGCTGTTTGAAAACGCGCTCTGGGAGATCGTGGAAAGGAATCATCCGTCAAGATGACCCTGCTCCGGCCCGGTCGCAATCCAGCAGGGCCGGACTTGCCGCATTCGTGTCCAGTTCCCGCCCGACCCATCACGAGTCACGGTTTTCGCGGCGTTTATCTGTGGGCCGGGCAGGCGACCATCGACCTGTCGCGGGAGAAGCTCCCCGATCTGGCGATCGACGAGGAGGCCCACAGGCTGGCCTACACCGGGGAGGGGGCGCGCATCTTGCGCGAGGCTTCCATCAACTGGGCGTTCGTCTCGATGAACTGGGGATTTGCGCCCGAGATCGAATGCAAGCACACGATCCTCCGGCGATGGTGCGGCGAATCGCAGCGGACGAGTTGCAGGCATGCTGAACGCCCTGGAAACACGTGGAGCGAATCATACGCGGGCGGCACAAACCGCGCCGGAACCGCTCCTGCTGTTCGTGGGATTGGGCTCCATTGGACGTCGTCACCTTCACAATATAGAGTCGCTCGGACATTCGCGCGTCATTCTCTATCGTTCGGGCTTCGGCGCCGCTTTGCCCGACGCCTCTCACCGCCAGGTAGAACACGATCTCTCCTTGGCTTTGATGTATCGTCCCGTCGTCGTGATCGTCTCCAACCCTACCGCCTTGCACATGCCGGTGGCGCTGGCGGCGGCGCGTCAAGGCTGCCATCTCTTCATCGAGCAACCGCTCTCGGATTCGCTGTATGGCGTCGAGTATCTTATGCGCGAGGTGCAGAAGCGAGACAATGTGGTTTTGATCGGCTATCAGTGCCGGTTCCATCCTATCCTGCGACGTATCAAGGCGACGACGGCGCCATCGGCCAACCGGTCTCGGTCTACGTGCACTGGGGCGAGCACCTTCCAAACTGGAATCACTTGGGAGACGGTCGCTACGACTACAGCACCCGGCGCGATCTCGGCGGCGGCGTGCTGCTGACGCTTTCGCATCCGTTCGATTACCTGCGCTGGATTGTCGGTGAGATCGTGCGAGTGCGGGTGGCGCAGGGAGATCTGAGCGGTCCGGAAGTCAACATCGAGGCCACGGCGCAAGTGACGGTGGAGTTCGATAACGGAGCGCTGGGGAGCATCGATCTCAACTATATCGAGCATCCTCCCTGCCATACCCTGCGCCTTGTCGGGCGCAAAGGCGTGATCGTCTGGGATCAGAAAGACGATCGCGCCATACTGTGCGCTCGCGGAAACACCTACAAGGCCGCCAGCGCGCCGGCAGGTTTTACGCGCAACGATCTCATCCTGGACGAGATGAGACACTTCATCGCGTGTCTCGAGCGACGAGAGACTTCTCATTGCGGTATGCAGGACGGAGTGCGCGCGCTCGAAATCGCCCTGGCGGCACGGCGCTCCGCCGAAGAGGGGCGCTCGATCGACGTCTGAGCGCCTCGACGAGAACGCCCGTTCGAATCACGGCCGGCGTCGGCTAGTAGCGGCGCGTTACACGCTCTCGGTTTTTTGCGGATACGGCAGACGCACGCGGAAGCACGAACCGCGTCCTTCGGAGCTCTCGACCTCGATCTGCGCGCCGATTTTCTCGGCTAGATGCTTGACGATGGAGAGGCCCAGGCCGGTTCCTCCGGCTTCGCGGCTGCGCGCCTTGTCGACGCGGTAGAAGCGCTCAAAGATGCGTTGCAGGTGCGGCGCGGGGATTCCCCGGCCATTGTCGCGCACCTCGACGACGGCGTGACCGCCGGCGTCCGCCAGCGCCGACACCTCGACGCGTCCGCCCTCCGGCGTATACTTCACCGCATTGTCGATGAGATTGGAGAGTATGTGGCCGAGGTGCTTGGGATCGGTCGTGATCATGGGCGAATTGCGCGTGACGATCTTGAGATTGATCTTTCGATTCTCGGCCTGTTCGACGAAGGTCGAGGCGATCTCTCGGACGACCTGGGCGCTGTTTATGGTCTGGGATTGCACGACGATTTCGCCCGTTTCGAGCTTCGAAAGCTCGAGCAAATCCGAGATCAGCGCGGCCATGCGGTCGGAGTGAAAACGGATCTTCCCCAGAAAGCGCCGCGCGGTCTCGGGCGTCTCGAGCGCGCCGTCCTCGAGAGCCTCGACAAAGCCGCGGATCGAGGTGAGCGGAGTCCGTAGCTCGTGCGAGGCATTGGCGACGAAGTCGCGCCGGACCTCTTCCAGGCGCAAGCGCTCGGTGACGTCGTGAAAGCTGATGACGGCTCCCGAAGGCGCGTTCTCTTCTCCAGGGAAGGGGAATCCTATTAGAGCGTACGTGCGGCGAGGATGAAGAAGCTCCACTTCAGCCGCGCATTGCTTGCCGGCGCGAAGCACGTTCTCGATGACGTCTCCGACCTCGAGCTGACGTATGCTCTCGAGATAGTGCCGGCCCGCCGGTTGGTCGAGCGCCAGGCTTTCGCTTAAGCTGCGGTTGGCAAGCAGCACGTGGCCGCGGTGATCGACGGCGAGCAACCCGTCGCCCATCGCCGAAAGAATGGCGTCGATCCGCCGCCGGTCGCGCTCGCTTTCCGACAAGCGTGCGCGGAGTTGCGCGGCGGCCTGATCGATAATCGAAGCGAGTTCGCCCAGTTCGTCCTTGCGGCGAACGACGGCGCGAGCGTTGAGGTCGCCGGCGGCGAGACGGCGCGCCGCGTCCATTAATTCGTGCAAGGGGCGCGTCAAGGTCGCAGAGAGCAACGCAGAGGACAGCACTGCGACGACGAGCGCCGCCAGGAGCGCCGACAAGACGACGGCGCGGAAACGCCGTGCCTCGTTTTCTATGTCGGCCAGCGAGCGGGCGGCGCGCACGACACCCAGCAGTCGGTCGTTTCGTCGAACTGGGAAGGCGACGTAGAGGTAATCCTCGCGCAGAGTCGCGCTGTATCGCTGCGCGATGCCGCTGCCGGCGATGATCGCTTGGCGCATTTCGGGGCGATTGCCGTGGTTGTCGAGCGACGCCAGCTCGGGTCCCGAGACGGACGAGTCGGCCAGGACGCGGCCGTCGGCCGCGATGACGGTGTAGCGGGAGCGGCCGAACAGCGCCATCTCGTCCACGAGAGGGTCGAGGACGCGCTCGCCATCGCGCCGGAGAAGGCGGTCGGCGCTGATCATAGCGACGAGATGCGCTTCGGCGCGCAGCGCTTCGCGAACCTCCTCGATGGCGTGCGACCGCAGGCGCGGCCCCACGATGAAATACACCGCGAGCAGAGCGACGCTGGCCGACACCGAAGACGTGAGCGTGATGCGACGAGTCAGTCCGCGCATCGCGTCTCCGATGCGTCGAAACGGTATCCCAGAGATTTGATAGTGACGATCGCGGCCGCCAGCTCCGGCAGCTTCTCGCGCAGCCGGCGGATGTGAACGTCGACGGTACGCGTTTCAGTCTCCTCGGAATAACCCCAGACGTTTTCGAGGAGCTGACGCCGCGAAAGCACGCGCCCATGCGCGTCGATGAGCGCCAGAAGCAACGCGAACTCCTTAGCCGTCAGATGCACCGGCCGGCCGTCGCGGCGCACGATGTGTCGCGCGCGATCGATTTCTATCGTCTCACGTATGAAAACATCCTCGCTCTCTCGGTCCCCCGTGGCGCGTCGCATGACCGCGCGCACACGTGCCACGAGCTCGCGCGGGCTGAAGGGCTTGACGACGTAATCATCCGCTCCCATCTCGAGGCCGACGATTCGATCGGCCTCGTCGGCGCGTGCGGTCACGATGACGATCGGCATGCGGCGCGTCTCCGGATGCCGACGAACCTCCGAGCATATCGAAAGACCATCCGCGCCCGGCAGTTGCAGGTCGAGGATCAGAAGCGCGTAGTCGCGCGCTCTCAGGCGCGACAGTGCCGCCCGACCATTGTCCGTGGCGTCGACGGTCCAGCCCTCACGGCTGAGATAATGCGTGATCAGCTCCACGATGTCGGGATCGTCCTCGACGACCAGCGCGCGTGCCATTGTCCCGTCACAAGCCTAAGCAAGGATGGGCCGGGATTCAAGGATGGAGACGCTTCCGCACACGGCTTACTCATGATCAGCGTCACCTTACGAAACGATAACCCACTCCGACGACGGTCTCTATGTGGCGTCGCGCCGGGCCCAGCTTCTGGCGCAGCCGCCGTATGTGCGCGTCTATCGAGCGCGCGTCCACCTCGGTGTCGAAGCCCCAGACGCGCTCCAGAAGCCGCTCACGCGTCAACACGCGGCCCATGCGCTCCACCAGATGGCGGAAAAGCTCGAATTCCTTGTACGTCAGCCTGACTGCCGCGCCGCGATAGCGAACGACGTAGGCGTCGAACTCGACCTCGAAGTTTTCGTCGCGGTATTCGGAACCGGCTTCCTGTGTTCCCGCCGACCGCCGGAGCGCCACGCGGCAACGCGCCGCCAGCTCCTTCAAACTGAAGGGTTTAACCAGGTAATCGTCCGCCCCCATCTCGAGTCCGAGGACGCGATCGACTTCGTCGCCGCGGGCCGAGATGATGATGATCGGCACGTGAGCGGTCCCGGTCTGGCGCCGAATGAGCCGGCAGACCTCAAGTCCATCCATCCCTGGGAGATTGAGGTCGAGAAGAACGAGGTCGACGCCCCGCCGCGTCATGTCCAGCCCCTCTTCACCGGTGCGAGCGATACGCACGGCGACGTTCGTTTTCTCGAGCTGGTAGGCGATGGCCTCGGCAATGTCGCGATCGTCCTCGATGATGAGAACGCGCCGACGCGTATCGACCGCCGGCCGTTCAGGGTGGCCTTGGCTCCCGGCTTGCTCGCCGTTGCCCGCCGAATCGGCGTGATTCGAATGTGGGCCGCCATGCATTGCGTCGGCTCTCGCTCTCTCATGGTGATTCATCATCGATCACCTTCCGTTCTCCCCACTTCGTGCTCCTGACTCCCCGCTACCATCTCCCTACTCCCTACTCCCTATTGCCTACTCCCTATTGCCTATCACCTATCGCCTCGTCTCCTCATGGTGATGACGCACGTCCTTGGCCTCGACGACGAAGACGACGTCCTCGGCGATGTTGGTCGCGTGATCGGCGATGCGCTCGATGCTGCGGCTGATCAGTATCAGCTCGAGCGCGCGCTCGATGGTGCTCGGATCGGCCATCATGTAAGTCAGGAGCTCGCGGAAGAGCTGATTCTTGATGTCGTCCACGTCGTCGTCCCTTTGCAGGATGTTGCGCGCCAGAGACGCGTCCTTGCGCACGAAGGCATCCAGGCTTTCGCGGACCATGGCCTCGGCCATCTCGGCAATGCGTGGAATGTCGATCAGGGGCTTGAGCAGCGGAAGATTGATGAGCCGCAACGAGTACTCCGCGATATTCACCGCCTGATCGCCGATGCGCTCGAGGTCGGCGTTGATCTTCATGGCGGCCGTGATCAATCGCAGATCGCTGGCCATGGGATTCTGCAACGCAAGCAGCTTGAGGCAGCGGTCGTCGATCTCGATCTGCAGCTCGTTGATCTCCTTGTCGCCGGCCACGACCGACATGAGCAGATCCTGCTTGCGCGTGACGAGTCCGCGAATGCTCTGATGCATGCGCTGCTCGACGAGTGAGCCCATGTTGAGCAGTCGATTCTTGAGCTGCTGCAGTTCGTCCTCGAAATGGTATCTCTCCATCATTTCCCCCTGGAAACCGCGGACGGCGTTGGGATGGCGCTCATGATTTCTAACCGAACCGCCCCGTGATGTAATCCTCGGTGAGTTTTTCCTTCGGTTTGGTGAAAACCTCTGGCGTGTTGCCGTACTCCACCAAGCGTCCCAGCCAGAAGAAGGCCGTCCGATCCGAAACGCGCGCCGCCTGCTGCAGATTGTGCGTCACGATCACGATCGTGTAGTGTTTCTTCAAGTCGTAGATCAGCTCCTCGATCTTGAGCGTCGCGATGGGATCCAGGGCCGAGCAGGGCTCGTCCATCAGCACGATTTCCGGCTCGACGGCGATGGCGCGCGCGATGCAGAGCCGCTGCTGTTGTCCGCCGGAGAGCGAAAGGCCGCTCTCGGACAGGCGGTCCTTGACCTCGTCCCACAGCGCCGCGCTCTTGAGACTGCGCTCACAGGCTTCGTCCAGCGTGGCCTTGTCCGTGATGCCGGCGATGCGCAGGCCGTAAACGACGTTTTCGTAGATCGATTTCGGGAAAGGGTTGGACTTCTGAAAGACCATTCCGATGCGCCGGCGCACTTCGATGACGTCGGTGTCTGCGGCATAGATGTTGCGATCTCCGACCTTGATCGAGCCTTTGATCTCGGTGTTGTCGATGAGATCGTTCATCCGGTTGAGGCAGCGCAGCAGAGTCGACTTGCCGCATCCTGATGGGCCGATCAGCGCGGTCACCATGCGCTCGCCGATTTTCATCGAAACGTCGAACAGAACCTGATTATCGCCGTAGCTCAGGTTGACCTGCTTAAGATCGATGGAGGTCTTGACTGGAGGGACGGCGGTCCCGGAGGCCGCCTCGAACGAACGGACTTCGGTGCGGATTCGAATCCCCGGGTCATGCCGTGCCGTATTGGTCTCGATCATGTTCATTGGCCGTCTCTCCTCTAGAACGCGGACGTCTTGTACTTACGGCGCAACCGGTTGCGCACAACAATGGCCGTCATGTTGAGAAGCAGCACGATGATGAGCAGCAGGATCGTGGTCGTGTAGACCATCGGCTTGGCCGCCTCGACGTTGGGGCTCTGGAATCCGACGTCATATATGTGAAAGCCCAGGTGCATGAACTTGCGCTCGATGTGCAGGAAAGGAAAGTCGCCGTCGAGCGGCAGATCGGGCGCGATCTTGACCACGCCAGTGATCATGAGCGGCGCCACTTCACCCGCGCCGCGCGCCATGGCCAGAATCAGGCCGGTGAGGATTCCGGGCAACGCGGCCGGCAGAACGACCTTCCAGATCGTCTGGAACTTGGTCGCGCCGCAGGCATAGGAGGCCTCGCGCATCGATTGAGGCACCGCCGCCAGCGCCTCCTCGGCGGCGACGATCACGACCGGAACCGTCAGCAATCCCAGGGTCAGAGACGCCCACAGTATTCCGCCGGTGCCGAAGGTGGGCGTGGGCAGCGCTTCCGCGAAGAACACCTGGTCGATCGTGCCGCCGATCATGTAGACGAAAAAGCCCAGGCCGAACACGCCGAACACGATCGAGGGAACGCCGGCTAGGTTGTTGACGGCGATGCGCACCAGCCGAACCAGCGACCCTTGTTTGGCGTACTCGCGCAGATAGAGCGCCGCCACGACGCCGAAGGGCACCGCCAGCAGGCTCATGAGCATGACCATCATGACCGTGCCGAAGATGGCCGGAAAGACGCCGCCCTCGGTGTTCGACTCGCGCGGATCGTCGACGATGAACGACCACAGCCGCGCGCCGTAAATGCGCAGACGTCCGAAGAACGAGAGACGATTGGCGGCGTAGACGCGATAGATGTCGAGCGTGCGCAGCTCTTTGTCGCCGCCTGAAGTGGTCGCGAAGGTCACCGAAGCGCCGGCCGCCCTCCGAACGACCTCTTCCAGCTCCGCTTGTGCCCGCCGATACTCCTCTTGCGAGCGTTCGCGCAAACGCGCGATCTCGGCGCGCTCGGCGGAGAAATCGCGTTCGGGTTGACGTTGCGCGGCGAGATCCAGCCGCCGCTCGCGCAGGCGCGCCCGCTCAATGCGCCGATTGATGGCGCCGATGCGGTCCTTCTCGATCTTTCTGACGAGCGCGCGATCGGAGCGCGCGCGCTCGATGAGCGATTTCAGCTCGGGCCAGATCCGTTTCATCTCTCGCGCCTTTTCGGCGCCATCGACGGTCAGGAGCGCCGGCGTGCCGATGAGCGCGCCGTATTCCCGCCGCTCGACGTAGACCAGATCCCGCGGCTCGTCTCGAGCGGTGATCTCGCTTTCGTCGATCCACTTGAAGTCATAGCCCAGAAGATCGCGATTGCCGACCTTGAGCTGAATGCGGTGATGCTTGAGATGCTCGGGCGTGCCGGGTTTGGGAATGGGCTCGCGGCGCATCATCTCGCCCGTCCACTGGGATTCGTCCTTGAGAGTCACGCGCACGAGCGGGCCGGGCCAGAAGAATCCGAGTCCGTTGATCAACACGACCGCGATGAGGCCGCCGATCAACAACAGGCTGATGCCGAGAGCGCTGCCCGTGAACCATATGTAGGGATCGCCCCTTCGCAAAAGGGTTCGTAGGGGGCCGGTCGCCCCTATATCGCGTCGTGGTCTTTCATCGCCAGCGTTCATGATTCCTACAATGAATGAGCGCGATATCTTTCCCTCAGCCTCTGTCTTATGACTTCGGCCAGAGTGTTGACGATGAATGTCATGGCGAACAGCACGGCGCCTGAAAGGAACAAGACGCGATAGAGCGTTCCGCCGTACGGCGCCTCGGGGATCTCGACCGCGATGTTGGCGGAAAGCGTGCGCATGCCGTTGAAAATCGACCACTCCATGACGGGCGTGTTGCCCGTGGCCATGAGCACGATCATTGTTTCGCCCACGGCGCGGCCGAAGCCGACCATGATCGCGGAGAAGACGCCGGGACTGGCGGTCGGCAGAACGACGCGCACTGCGGTTTGCCAGCGGCTCGCTCCCAGGGCCAGCGAAGCGGCCGTCAGGCTGGAGGGCACGCTCGAAAACGCGTCTTCAGAAATCGTGAAGATGATGGGAATGACGGCGATGCCCAGCGCGACGCCGACGACGAAGCAGTTGCGCTGATCGTACGTCAATCCCAAGGTCGATGTGAGCCAGAGCTGGAACTCGCCGTCGAAGAGCATGCGCTCGACGGCCGGCCCCAGCCTCAATGCGACCCATCCGCCGGCGATGAGGAGCGGAAGGATGACGAAGACCTCCATGCCGGTGCGCATGCGGTGCCTCAAGGCGCGTGGCAGCTGGGTCCAGAGCAGGACGCCGGTCGTGCCGGAAAGAGGCAGCAGGATGAACATCAGAAAGACGCCGACGACGTGCTTCTCGACGATTGGAGCAAGCCACAGGCCGGCGATAAAGCCGATGACAACGCTGGGCACCGCGGCCATGATCTCGACGGTCGGCTTGATTTTGGCTTTTACCGATGGATGAACGAATTGCGACGTATAGAGCGCTCCCAGCACGGCGATGGGTATCGCGAAGATCATGGCGTAGATCGTGCCCTTGATCGTGCCGAAAATGAGCGGAATCAGGCTGAGCTTTGATTCGAAGACGTTGCTCATGCCGGTCGATTGCCAGACGTACTCGGCGCGCGAGTAGCCTTCGTACCAGATCTTGCGAAGAAGCGCGGCGAAGCTGGCCTCGGGATGGGGGATGTCGATTCCATATCGTAGGAGCGTTCCGTCTCGCCCCAGCACCAACGCGACATCGCCGCGCGGGGCGATCAGGGCGATGTTCGCCGGCGGCGCCGGAAGCGTCCATGAAGAGAGCGTGCGCCCGTTGGTGAAGAAATGGTAGGACGCCGATCCGCCGTCGCCGACGACGAGGAACGATCGTTCGCGCGAGGAGACGGCGATGGCGCGCACCACGCCGTTGACTTTTGGGAACCGGCGCGTTTTCAGCATGGCCTGATCGTCGGACGATTCGTTCGGACGCGCTCGGAACCACCCGCTGGTTTCTCCGGAAGCGTCGCCGGCCAGGAAAGTCGCTCCACCCAGGAGCCACTCGAGCGCCGTGATCGGCTGGGCGCTCGCCGGCGAGACGTCCGTCAAGCGCGGCTCGGACGAGAGATCCCAGTGGTATACGCGACCGATGTCTGTTCCGACAATCAGCGTCTGCTGCGGGCTCACCCGCACGCGCGTCGCCCTCTCGTTCGGATTGACGTGCAGACCGTGGAAGCTTTCGCCGCCCTCGTCGCTCGTTCGATAGACGCGTATGTCGTTCGCCCCGAACAGTCCCGCCGCGAGCTTACGGCCTTCGTCCTCGATATAGGAGACGTCGCGCGCGGCGCGCCGCTCCGGATCGAGCGTGATCGTCGCGCGCAGGCGCAGCTCGCGATCGAGGTCGACCATCGTTTCGCCCTCGTAGCGGGGAAGGAAGCGAAACTGCATGAGCGCGAGACGTCCGTCGGACGTTCCGGCGGCGATGAAATCGCCGGAGGGGCTGCGCGAGGCGGCGGTAACCAGGGCATCGTCGAAGCCCTCGATGAGCGTCGATTCGATCTCGCGGCCGTCCTCCGCGCTGAAGATCCGCGCGCGTGCGTCGCCTGAGAGCGTGTAGGTGTATTTGAGGTACTCGTCCGTCCCAATGACGAGCGGAAGCGCCGCGTCGGAATCGGAGCCGAGGCGCGTTGACCGTAGGAGAGTGATACGCGGGCTGTCGAACAACGGCTTGGCTTCGGCCAGAATGAAGACCAGAATGCCCAGCACGCTCGCCACGACGGCCACGCCGCCCAGGATGATCGTTCCCGTGGCGACCCGATCGAAGCGCTTCAGCCACTTGATGTGGCGCGTGGCCGCGATGATGCGTTGTCGTACGTTCAGTGCCGTGGGCATGTGCGTGTTGTCGATGTAGGGGCGAGGCATACCTCGCCCCTATGCAATTCGCGTCTACTGCAGTTTTGCCAGCTCCTGTTTCACGATCTCGCCCGAGAGTGGCAGATAGCCGTCCTTGACGACGATTCCCTGGCCCTCTTTGCTGAAAAGGAACCTCGCGAACTCCTTGACCAGCGGATCGAGGGCTTTTCCCGGCGACTTGTTAATGTAGATGTAAAGGAATCGCGCCAGCGGATACTTGCCGGTCACGACATCCTCGTAACTGCCGCTGGAAAAAGGATCGCCGTCCTTCGAGGCGAGCGCGACGTTCTTCACGCCCGAGGTCTTGTATCCGATGCCGCTGTATCCGATGCCGTAGCGGTCCTCGGTGATGCCCTGAACGACGGAGGCCGAACCGGGCTGTTCCTTGACCGTGTTCTTGTAGTCGCCGTTTACCATCACGTGCTCTTTGAAGAAGCCGTAGGTGCCGGAAGCCGAGTTGCGGCCGTAGACGCTGAACGGGCGGCTGGCCCAGTCGCCCGTGAGTCCAAGGGCGCCCCAGGTCGTCGCATCGCCGCCGCCGCGCTTGCGTGTCCTGGAAAAAACGGCGTCGAGCTGTTTGAACGACAGCTTTTCGATTGGATTGTCTTTGTTGACGAAGACGGCCAGGGCATCGTACGCGGTGCGAAGCTGTGTCGGCTTGTAGCCGTATTTCTGCTCGAACTGGTCGACTTCGGTGGCTTTCATGGCGCGCGACATCGGTCCGAGCTGCGCGGTTCCGGCGATGAGCGCCGGAGGCGCCGTGCTCGATCCCTTGCCCTCGACCTGGATTCGAACGCTGGGGTAGAGCTTCTGGAACGACTCGCCCCACAGCGCCATCATGTTGTTCATAGTGTCGGACCCGACGGCAGTGATCGTGCCCGAAACTCCACTGACTTTTCGATAGGCCGGGATCGTCGGATCGACCTTGACCGTCTGGGCCCGCGTGACGGGCGCCGCGAGCGCCACAATCGCGACGAATATGCTCGTGTTTTTCATCTCGTGTTTCTCCTTCTTCTCGACGTCAAAATAAGTGTTCTATCGAAACTCCGCGTAACAGACGTGTTAACTCCATGTGAATTCGTAAATCGTTTGAGATACCTAGAAAATAAACTGCGTCTGAACACGCAACTCGTTGTTCTTGGTCTTCTTGGCCTTGTCTTCGATCTGGCGGAAGTCGGCTTGCACCTTGCAGGCGTGCTTGTTGTAGAAGTAACTCACACCACCGCCGATTTCCGTCCGGTCGTCGTCCGACTCGACATCCGTCGGATCGAGGGTGGCGTAGCGCACGGCCACTTCCCATTTCTTCTTGGCGAAGAGATAGCCGGCCTGCGCGTGGAGGCCCTTGGACTTGTACGACGCTCCGAAATCGGCGCCGTCGAAAGGATCAACCTTGCGATCGAAGTACTCCACGAAGACCGAGACGCCCTTGTACTTGAAAGCCATGTCGCCGCCCAGGACCGCGCGCTTGGCGGTTGCGGTCGCTTTGGTCGTCGAAACCGCCTTGAGCTTGGTCGACGCGCCATTTGCATCGGTCGTGTAATCCTTGACGTCGCTCTTGGACTCGCTCGCGGACGAAGGATATGTGAGATCGTTGATCTCGAAGTTGCCGGCGATGGCCAACAGCGGCTTGTCGACCGACTCGAAATCGCTCTCGGAATACTTGAAGTCGCCGAAGGGCTGGAACATCACGCGGCCGTTGATCTGGAAATTGTCGTTGTCGTTCGCCGATTTCGTGCGGCCGTTGCCGTTGAAGGCGCCCAGGCGCCATTCGAGTTTTTTAGCGGCCAATAAGCCCCAGAGCTGCACGCCCAGGTCGCGTCCCTTGGCGAACTCGCCCGAGACGATCGAGCGGTCGACGAATTGCTGGCTTCCCGACGAGGTCAGCTCCTGCCGTCCGAAGGGAACCTTGAACTGTCCGAGCTTGACCTGGAACTGCTTGTTTCCAGAAACGTCACAGTTCAGGTTGGCGTCCTCGAGCGGGTTGGTGGTGTCGGGCCAGTTGAGCTGCAGCTCGTAGGTCAACGTCTTCTTGTAGAACCAGCCCTCGAACTTGGTCTTGGCGCGCCGGATTCGGAACGATCCCATCGGATCTCCCGCGTTCCTTGTGCCCGCGATCTTGCGCGCATCGTCCGGCATCTCGTAGGTGAAGCGCACTTGGACGCGGTTGGACAAGATCAAGGCCGCTTTGTCCGTCTCGATCGTCGTCTTGCCGTCCTTCCAGGCGACGTTCATCATCGGCTTGGCTTTGGGCACCTCGGCGGCCTTGAATGCCTCGCCCGGCAGGTCGTGCTTGAAGTTATACATGTGAATGGCGTTCTCGCTGTCGAAGACCATCGTTTCGCCTTGCGGCCCTTTTCCGATGAGCGTGATAGCGCCCGCGCCCACCTCGCCCGAGCCTTCGAACTGCTCGAACGATATCGGATTGTTGAAGACATGGATCCGTCCGTCCTTGACCACTTCGCGATAGAATGCGCCTTGCGCCCACGAGTTCGTGAGCAAGCCCATTCCCGCGACCATGAATGCGGCCGCCATGAGAAGCCACGTCGCACTTTTCAGCATGTGAGCTCTTCCTCCTGAATCGTTCCGTGTTTTACGCCGGTTCTGAATCTTCCATTTGTTGACGCCCTCGTTTCGACGCGAGCATCGTAAGAAAGTTATTGGACCGCCTTGACGAAATGGCAACGACGATGTTAACGGCGCGTTAACAGAAGGATGTCGTGGGATTTGTATCGTGAGAAGGACTTGACAGGCGCCGTTAGTCCGGCGGGGCGGACGCCTGTCTCAATAAGACCGTGATGGGTCGAAATACGACACATCCGAGTTCGCCGTGGATTGCATTGGAAAAAACGGCCGGTCAAAGACGACGATGTCGCGGTTTTCGTAACGCAATCAACGCTAATGGGGCAATTGATCGGCGTCTTCATGGATGCTCTCGAATGGTTCGCTGAAACGAACGATATCGCAGGATATCCATTCATGATGTTCGGTGGAGCACGCGACAAGCATTCCGATTCGGCGTTCGACGCCGGGCATGCGTTCAGTGGTGTGTATGCAGGCGTCGTGTAATGTGGGCGACATGATGTCGTCCGTGCCAGGCGTACATGGCGAGCGCTGTGTCGAGCGGCACGACGCCCCTCTCGGGATGATGATAGGCGCGCAACCAGTCATCGGGTTTCAGCGAGTGCAATAATACAACCAAGCGGGAGTGTAGCGCGGAGAGCAGGGACAGCGACACGTCGATGGGGCCGGTGCGCGCGTCGTCCAGCTCGGCCCAGCGGGCTTCGTCGTAAGGTTTGATCATCGGCTCGTGCTCGGTGAGCGCCAAGCGGAAGCGGATGTAGGCGTTCATGTGGCTGTCGGCGAGATGGTGGACGATTTGGCGGATCGTCCAGCCCCCGGGCCGATAGGGCGTATCGAGTTGAGCGTCGTTCAGATCACGTACGGCCTTGTTCAGTTTCACGGGCAGGCCGTCGATTTCCGCGATATGTCGCATGCGATCCGCGCTGCTCAGCGGCGGAGCGGGGGGTTGGAAGCGGCCAACAGGATAACGAATGTCTTCCATCGTTTCTACCTCCGTTGAGTATCGTATCCCATGGAAGTCATGACCGTCGTTCTCCGGCGATCAGCAGCCGAGCGCTGGAGGTCAATATCCTGATCGCTTGTCGACGACGTTTGTCATGGGCTCGCCTCTCCGATAGCGGTCGAAATTCGCGAGAAAAATCTCGACGGCGTTTTCGAGCCAACCGGCGACATGGTCCGCCGTATGAGGCGAGAGCAGAACGTTGTCGAGACCGTAAAACGGATGGCCGGCCGGGAGCGGTTCCGTGTCGAAAACGTCGAGCGCCGCGCCTCGGATGCGGCGATTGCTCAAGGCCGCGATGAGATCTTTTTCGACGACGACCGGGCCGCGTCCGACATTGATCAGAACGGCGGTCGACTTCATGGCGCCGATCGCCGACGCGTCGATCATGCCGCGCGTTTCGCTCGTCAGCGGCAGGGCGACGACGACGTAATCGCTGCGCGACATGAGATCGGCGAGGCGCTCGCGCGGCAAGATCTCGTCGATTCTCGAGTCGCCCGCGCTCTTTTCAGCGTGACGCCGAACGGCCAGCACGCGCATCCCGAACGCCTGAGCGAGGCGCGCCGTGGCGCGTCCGATCTCGCCCAGGCCCACGATCCCGAGCGTGCGGCCGTGAAGCTCCTCCATGTCGTACGGTTGCCATGAGGACGCGCTTCGTTGACGCTCGAGACGCGGAAAATCCTTGGCGAAATGGAGCGCGCCGGCCATGACGAACTCGGCCAGCGAGCGCTTGAACGCGCCGCGTCCGTTAGTCAGGACGACATCGCTCTCGACGAGGGCGGGGAAGAGCAGGTGATCGACGCCGGCCGCCACGGAGTGGATCCAGCGCACGGCCGTCATGCGGCTCCAGAGTGATTCGAGTTGCCGGCCGTATGCAAGGTCGCAGAGGATCACCTCGGCCTTTGGGCCGGCTTCCGCGAGGAGCGAGCCATCGATTCCAATCAGGATCGTCGCATCGTGCGAAAGCCGTGACAGAGGGCCAAGGTGAGGCGCTCCAGGTTTGCCGACGACGAGCAGCGTGCTCTGTTCCATGGGTTCGATGCTCCTCCAGCCGATTGGCATTCATTGCCCATGGCCCTTGTCATACAGAAACGCGTTCAAGGCCTGAAACGGCACGACCTCCAGTCCGGAGTCGGGATCGCCCGGAAGGGGCATGGCGGCAATGAAGCGCAGGATTCCGAGAGGAACGAGCCTCGGAAACGCCGCGTCGATCAGCGAGCCAGGCCAAGGCCGAGCAAGGTGTCGCGCGGGTTGATGACGCCGTAGCCTGTATAGTCGTCGCGTCCGGAGGGCGGTACGTCGATCGCGAACCGCTTCATGGCCGCCTCGATCGCCGCCGGAGACGTGATGCCTTGCGAGACGAGCAATGCCGCGAATCCGGCGACGTGGGGAGTGGCCATGGACGTTCCCTGATAGAAGTCATACTTGAAATCGCTCAGGCATTCCAATCGTACGAATGCGTAGTCGCCGATGATGAACGCCGGTTCGCAGGCGAGCGTCTGTTGAAGGATGCCGTCTCTTTCGCGAATGCGCATGTTTCCGCCTGGAGCGGCCAGCTCGACGTAGGAGTGGAAGTTCGAGTAGGGCGCGCGCTGGAGATTGGCGCCGAGAGCGGCCACCGCCACGACGCCGTCGATCGTCTCGGCGTATTTCGCCGGATACTCAATGGGATTGACGCGTCCTAGCGGATCGTCGGAGCCCGGTCTCTCGGCTTCATTTCCGGCGGCAATGGCGATGAAAACGCCGTTGTCGACGGCGTATCGAAGAGCGTCTTCCATGCTCGTCAGCGGTTGATAGCTGCCGAGGCTCATATTGATGACATGCGCGCCGTTGTCGGCCGCGTAGCGCGTCGCCTGCGCCAGGCGAGACGCGAATGCGGCGCTGTCGGCGTCGAGCGAGGCGGGGAAAGGCAATCCGAGGAGATAGTCCAGGAGCGTCGGAATGACTTTCAGGGGCATGATGCTGGCGTTGTAAGCCATTCCCGCGGCGCCGATCCCATTGTTCGTTCGCTGCGCGATTGTGCCGGCCACGTGGGTTCCGTGTCCTTGATAATCCGCGGGATAGTTGCTGCCCCAGACGAAGTCGCGAGGCGCCACGATGTTCGTTCCGCGGAGGTCGGGGGCCGTTTTTACGGTGATGGCGCCCGCGGGATAGACGATATTGCCGTCAAACAACGCGACGCCGGTGTCGGCGACGGCGACAACGACGTCACTGCTCGCCCCGGGATTGATGTCCCACGCCTCCTCCATGCCAATCATCTGAAGATTCCACTGCGAAGAGTAGTATTCGTCATTCGGCGTGAACAGCAGATGGAGCAAGGGATCAGGCTCGGAGTAGACGACGCCCGGCCGATCGGCGAGCGTCTTCGCTGCGATCACGGGATCAAGGCCCTCGGGAAGCTTGACGTAGTGGAAATCGGCGTATTCCGGTTGTTCAACGGCGGAAGCGCCGATGTCTCTTGCCAGGCTTTGCATGGATTCCGCCGACAGGCCCGGGGCGAACTTGACCACGATGTGCCCCGCGGCGCACTTGTTCTGATCCTGATCCGTGGAGATTTTTTGCGCCGGGATGCTCTCGTTCTGGTTGCACCCCTGGAGCAGGACGCCGGTCATCAGGAGCAAACCGGATAGCCCGGTCCGTAAGGAAAAGATCCGTAAGGAAAACAAGCTTCCGACGGCGTTTCGGTTGATCATGGCATCTCCTCTCGTTTCCGCTCCGGCGTCATCGTCCGATCAGGACCTTGAGTTGCACGGCGGCGTAACCCAGATCCTTTTCCTCAAAGATCGCTGAAACGCCTCCCGCGCCGAGGGCGTCGGGAACGCTGACGCCCTGCGCTTCGAGCGCCACGGACACCCAAGGATGAAGACGCGCCTCGGCGCCGAGGAGCAGGCCGTAACTCGTATAACTCTCATCGATGCTGTCCGCGGCGTCCTCGAAGTCGGAGACTTCCTTGTAGCCGCACTTGCCGAACCCGAGACCGGCGTAAGCGTTGTAGCGGTCGCGCCGTATGAGATGCAGCCCCACGATGAAACTCATCGGCTCGACCGTCACGGTGTTGGAGATCCCGAGCGGATAGACGACGTCTTCGAAAACGAACGCGCGCTCGCCGTCTTTCTTGAAACGCGACAGGCTGGCCTCGAAAAAGATCCTGCGATAACGAAGCCGGACGCCTCCGCCGAAAGCGCCGCCCGAGGATGAGCCCAGAATCGCATTGAAGCTTTCCGAGGCGCGGAAGGAGAGATAGGAGCCCTGGACGAAGATCTGAGCGCCATAGGGAGAGGGCGCCGTCGCCGTTGTTCGCGCGGATGGGGCGATCGCCGGCGCGCGTCTCGGGGACGGCGGTCGTCGAGTACCGGCGACCGGCTGGCTGGCCTTCGACGACGGCGTCGGCGT
>JAFGSN010000111.1 GCA_016934575.1 Vicinamibacteria bacterium | reverse complement strand
CATGCGACGTGGAGTATATCAGAGGCGCGTGACACACGCGCACGCCCTCCGGCCGTCGCTCGGCAGTCGTGACTCGTGGCCCGCCAAACGCATTATGTCGGCGGCCAGAGGGCCGCGCCGGCCGCGCGCCTGAACCGATCAGGGCATACGCATGATGAATGCGACCGTGATAGAGCAATATAATATCGAGCCAGTCTTTCGTCGGGAGACCGTGATGCGCTTTGTCGAAATGATTCGATCCGCCTGGACGCGACAGGACTCGCTCCTGTGTGTCGGGCTGGATCCCGATCCGCGGAGAATGCCGTCCGGCCTTCGGACCGCGCCGGATTCGATCTTCGACTTCAACCGGGCGATCATCGACGCGACCGCGGATCTCGTCTGCGCTTTCAAGCCTCAGATCGCCTACTATGCCGCTGCGGACGCGGAACGGCAGTTGAAGGAGACGATCGAATACATCCATGCCGCACACCAGGGCATACCGGTGATCCTGGACGCCAAACGCAACGACATCGGCTCGACCGCCGCCATGTACGCCAGGGAAGCCTTTGATCGGTACGAGGCGGACGCCGTCACCGTGAATCCGTACCTGGGTTTCGACTCACTCGAGCCCTTCCTCGAACGATCGGACAAGGGCGTCGTCGTCTTGTGCCGGACGTCGAACCCTGGAGCGAGAGACGTCCAGGATCTGATCTCGGACGGCCGCAAGCTATTCGCGATCATCGCCGAGAAAGCCGCGCGGGAATGGAATCGAAATGGAAACGTGCTCCTCGTCGTCGGCGCCACGTATCCACGGGAGCTTCGCGAAGTCCGCGCGATCGTCGGCGAGATGCCGCTCCTCGTGCCCGGGATCGGAGCGCAGGGCGGCGACGTCGAGCAGGCGGTCATGAACGGCAAGACTCCCGACGGCGCCGGCATGATCATGAATTCCTCGCGCGGCGTCATCTATGCCGGCCATGGACGCGATTTCGCCACGGCCGCTCGCAACGCAGCCTCGAATCTACGGGACGAGATCAATCGACATCGACAAGCGCATGATGAATAGTCGTCCAATTGAAGCACTACGGATACGACACATCGCCGTGACACATCGTTCGTTGCGCGTTGGATCGATAACCACAAGATGAGCCAAGCTCTGCTCGGATACACGGCGTTTCGCCTCGGATTCGTGCTGCTCTCGATGGCATGCGCTGCGTTGCTCTGGAAGCGTCCTCGGCCCCGTCTGGCAGTGGCCTGGGTGCTTGCCTCTCAGTTGGCGGCGTGGCTGGCGTACACGATCCCGCTGGCGCGCCCCTATGGCATGGCGGAAGGCACGGACCGCGCTTTCAACGTGGGAATGGCCGCGTGCGTGGCGAATGGACACTCTCCCCTGCAACACACGCAGATCGGGTGTCGCAGTCCCGAACCGTTCTGGAACGCCGTCGTCGGCGCGCTGTCGTTCGCCCGCCCGGAATGGACTGCCGCCGTTTATGGCCTTCTATCGCCGCTCGCCATCCTCGCCGTGGGGCTTTCACTGTACGTTGGATTGCGATTCCGCAACGGAGCGACCGCCGAGGATGCCTGGGAGCGTTTTCTGATCGTTTTTTCCGTCTTGAACCTGACGTCCATGAGCCTGCACCGTCCGACCCTCACGGTTTTCTATACCGCCAATTTTCTTCTGAAGCCGAATCACGCCGTCGGATTCGCGCTCATCGCCCTGGCCGTTGGCGCCCGGTTCCGGCCCGGCAGACGCTGGGTATCGCTGTCATTCATCCTGGGCCTTCTGGCATGGGTGTTTCTTCCGCACTGGTTTTATCTGGCGCTGGGCCTCGTTTTGAGCGCATGGCTCGCGCCGGCATCCGAAAAAAAGTGGCGACCGCTGCTCATGGCGCTCGCCGTCTCGTCTCTGATCGCGGCTCCCCTGATGGCGCATCTTTTACGGGCCTACAATCCGATTCAGCGCAATCCCTCGGCGGAGCATATGTGGAACGACCCCGGCGGTCTCAGTCTCGCGATGCCGACGGTCTCCACTGTCGAACTGGGGCCGCTCTTCGTGCTGGGCCTGCTCGGGCTGTGGATTCTGCGACGCCGCGGCAGCTCTCGAGATCGAACCATGCTCGGGATCATCCTGGCCGTCTGGTGTTTGTGGGGGGCGTCGATTCCGGCCGCGCTCTTGGGCTTCGCGCCGGAGCCGGACGATCTGCACTACTATCTCCGCTTCGTCATGGGGCTGGCGACGGGAACCGCGCTGGCGTTCCTGGCGCGGCACGGCGAACGCGCTCTCCGACTGCGCAACGGCCAGGGACACCTTGCGGCTTTCGTTCTGTGTCTGCCGATGAGTTTCCCGTCCTACTGGTTTCCGCCCGCGATGGACAATTACCACCCCGCCAACTCTCAGCCGATCGGTCGTCGAGTCGTCGCGTACACGAAGTGGATTCGAGAAAACACGCCCAGGACGGCGGTTTTTCTCGCCGGCCAGGACGCCGCGACCTGGATTCCCGCCCTTGCGGGCCGTCCGGTTCTGCTCGCGGAGGCCGGCAAGCTCGTGCCGCGCGACCTTCAAGCGCGCCGGCACGCCGAGCGAGTATTGCTGACGTCGGAAGACGCAGGCTTCGTTCGCATGATCGCTCGCCGCTTCGGCGTGACCCATGTCGCGATCGATCGAGATCTGCTTGAAAGATACGGAGCGCGACGCTGTTCCGATCTGGCGCACGCGCCCGCATATCGGTATTTGTTCTCCAACGCCCGCGCGTGCGTGCTCGAGATCGATTTCGGCGACCAGCCGCCTGCCGCGCAATGAACGCAGGCTGTTACTCGCGCCGCCTTTGAGCATCAAGCGCGCGGACCGCGCCGTTTGCCGGAAATCTCGCGGGGAACGCGATCAGGATTTCGGGGACTGCGAAAGCGTTCCTTCAGTCTGAAGCGTGCATCGCAGGACGTGCAGAACGACGAATGCGACAAGAGCGCCGGCCAGCAAGTAGGACTGCAATGGATTCCAGGGCGTATCCGCCAGTCGCCGGCTGGCGTGCAGCGCCGGGCTGGCCAAGGCATGGCTGACGGCAAGCGCGATCCACAGAGGCCGGTTTCGTCGCCCGGCGACGGTTGGCAGCAGAAAGGCGTAGATCGGCAACATGATGCCGTAATGATGGTCCCAGGCGATTGGAGACGCCATTGTCGCGGCCAGGCCGGCCAGGGCGAAATCGGCGGTCATGGCGCGCCGAGCGTGCCGCGCCGGCCGGCCCATGAGGGCCAGCCCCAGTATCACTATCGAGCTGGCAAGCGTGACGGCGTATACGACCGGATGGTAATCGGGGAAGCGTTCCATCCATTCGGCATTGAGGCCGTTGCCGACCCAACGATTCATCAGGCCGTTGAAAGACTGATTTGGGAAAAACGTCTCGCCTCGTTCGGCGATGTATCGCAGGACCCCGACGTACTCGACATGCGGCGACCAGCCAAACGCCGCGATCGACAGCGACAGGCCGGTCGCTACGACCAGAACGAACCCGGCCGCCGCTCCGATCTCTCCACGCATCAGCGCCCACAGCGCGACGAACGCCAGTTGCGGCTTGATGATGGCGGCGAGCCCGAGAAGCGCGCCGACGCTTTTTCTTCGACCTTCCATCCACAAGAGAAACGCCGCCGCATAGAGCGTGTTGATCCACGTCTGTATCTGTCCGCCCCGGTAGGAAACGATGAAAGGATAGAACGTCATCGTCACAAGCACGGCCATGATCACGATCCAGGCCCGCGAGACGCGGGCGTCGGGGCCGAATGCACGGCGGAGAATGAGCGCGATAATCAAAGCTTCAAAGGGAACGCACATCCAGGCGATCGCGCGGATCGCGACGGGCCAGTGACGTCCGGCCAAGCCGTCCAGCGCAAGGACGGGAAGCAACGCCGACGGAGGATACTGATACCCCTTGTGACGATTGTTCGGGCCGTAGAACAGCTTCTGATAAAAGGAGCGTCGCTGCGGCAGAGGCGTCATGGAGTAACGATACGCACGTTCCATCGGCCGCCAGGAGTCCTGCCCCTGTCGCGCGTGCAGAAACCACCGGATCGGCTCGATCACGGTTTCACTGGCCGGGGCACGAAATGCGATCATGACAACGCCGGTGACGGCCGCGACGTTGAGGCAGACATAGGCCGATGTCAGAACCAGTAATCGCGTCGAAGAACGAATCTGAGTCGCCGGGCTCGCCTCCACTTGACCTGTCATTGGCGGAGCCGGAGTATAACACCTCATGATGTTTCGTCTTTCGATCATTGCCAGGAAAGCGACCGCTTCTTCGGGGGTCTTTGCCGTGGCGCGGTCATCGTCGCCGGCATCGATCCAATCCGAACCCGGCGTCAGGTGACCGCATGCGTCGACCCACGATCATCGAGTCCGTCTTGGGCGCAGCGTGCGTCACGCTGACGATTCTGACTCTCGGCAACTTCGACCTGACGTCACTGAGCTGGCTCAAAGCCGCCGGCGGCGCTCTGTTCATGTTCATGCCAATCGGCTGTTTGCTGGCGAGTCCCCTGCGTGCCGATCTGCTCAGATGCGAACGCATCGTATTGGCGCTGCTTGTCGGGTATCCCGCGTCCGCTCTCGTGATCTACGCCGCCGAACGCTGCGGCGCCGGAACGCTGGCCGTGCCGCTCCTCACGATGCCGCTTCTCGCCGTCATCATTCGGTCCATGCGTTCGAGACGCGCCGCGGACGAGACGGCGTTTGCGTCGAAAGACGCGCCGTTCACGAATGATCGCCGCAAACCGCACGTGTTGCTCCTGGCGCTCGTGCCGTTGATTCTTTTTACGACGACCCGAGGCGCGGCGACCTTCCGCCAGTCTCACGACGGGCTCGCATACGATCATTGCGTCGATGATTCCTTTCAAATCGCGGTGTACTGGGAGCTCTACCGTGGGGTTCCCCCGAAAGAACTGCCGTTCGCCGCCGGACTGCCCTTTCCTCAATATCATCTTCTATCGTTCATGCCGGGCCTGCTGTTGATGCGCCAGCTCGGCATGGACGCCGCCGACGTCTATCACGGCGTGTCGCTGCTCTGGCGCATCGCCTTCCTCATGGGCGGCATTTATCTCGTCGCGCGTATTCGCGGCGGAAACGGCCGTATCGCCGCGGCCGCGCTGCCGGCGGTGTTCATCGTGATGCAAGCGGCCCAGGCCGCGCTGGACCAGCGCTTCTCGGCGGCGACCACGCCGTTTTTCTTCCTCCGCACGAGCGAATCCGGCGGCGGCGCGATCGCGGTGTGGAGCGGCATCGCGGCGCTGCTGGCGCTCTCCGAGCGCTCACGCGGATTCGAGCGCCGCTACGCGCTCATCCTGGCCTCGGCGCTGGCCGGCGTATCGTTCGGATTCAAGGCGCATCTCTTCCTGTTGCTGGGAACGGCGTACGTCCTCGCGCTCGGCGTCGCGTTCTGGCGGGATCGATCGAAGATTCACCTGCTCGCGCTGGCCGTCCTCATGCTCACGACGGCCGTCGTGTTTCTGAGCTGGCGCGCTCCCGGCGACTACGGCTTCCCTCGCTTCACGCCCGGAATGTTCGCGCGGCTGTATGTTTATCCCGTACTGGCCGAAGATCCTTGGCCCGTCGTGCGCGCGACGCTGCTGGGTCCGCTACGGGCCCTGCCGTCCGGCCTGGCCGACGTTCTGGCGTCGTTGCTCGCGGCGTGGCGCATGATCACGTTTTCATTCTTGATCCCTTCATGGATCATCTGCGGCGCAAAGAGGTGGCGGACGCTCCCACTCATTGACGCCGCCTTCATGCTGGCCTGCCTGCTATCCATCCCTCTGGCATATGGTTTCTCGATCACGTCGATCGGCGGCATCGTCAGCCCATACGACTTCATACTGATCGCCCAGTGCCTGCCGTTCTTTGCGGCCGTGGCCGACGTGCTGATCGTCGCCGCGCTGCTGAAGCGCCGTACGGCGAAGAGCGATCAATTCATGCTCAATGGCATCGTCGCGCTATCCATGCTGCTGTCGGCGCGTCTGATCTCCGGCAAACCTTGGCCCACGCCATTTCGCAACGCCGTGCTCAGCCCCGACGAGCAGTGCGCCCTGTTGTACTTGCGCAACGCAACGCCGCTCGACGCCGTGGTGGCGATAGCGCGCGGCGACGGCGCCCCGCCCGGAAGTCGAAGAATCAATCATCACGCGATCGTCGCCGGTTTCACGGGCCGGCGCAGCGTGCACGAGTTCTACTGGAAAGAGGCGGATCCTTCGATCGACCGCGTGAGGGCCATGCGACGTCTCTTCAGCACGGAGAGCCTGAGTGAAGCCGAGGAGCTGATCGAGCGGTTCGGCGTCGACTTCATGGTCGAGTATGCCGGCCGTCCCATACGTTTCCCCAAGACCCGCCTCCAAGAGGTCTTCACGCGAAAAACGGTTCGCGTCTACTGGGTCCCCCGGCGGAATGCCAGGCTCCGCGACGAGACCCTTCCCCGATCCTTGCCCGCATCCGCCGGGCTGGAATGTCACGATCGCCGAGGCCGCGGATCAAAAGAATAGATCGCCACGCCGCGCGCACGATAGCGGATCCGACAACCGGGGATGCGCCCGGGATGAAAGCCCGGGTGACGACGGGGGTGAAAGAAGAGCCATCGCACGCCCATGGTTTTGAGATACGCATGAGCATCCGCCGCTGAAAGCTCTCCGAAGAGCAATCGGCCGATCTCGGCGCGCCGGGCGTCCGACCACGGCGTGACCGAGTAGTGGCCCAGAACGACTCGCGCCGAAACGAAGCGTCCGAGCCTGTTACCGTTCAGTTCATCGGCGAGAATGACGTCGTCCTCGCGCGCCGCGTCGTTCAGCCACTCGTACGCCGCCAGATCGGCGACACGCACGTGATAATAATGATGATGCGTGCTGACGGTGCGCGTTCTTTCCCAGATCATGACGCCGCTGCTGATCGAATTCAGAAGGACCAGAAACGCCAAAGCCGGCGGCCGCCCGAATCGGATCGCGGGCAGCGCCAGAACGTAGACCGCTCCCATCGTGGGCATCATCAGTTGAGGGCTGAACGGCAGGAACGGCAGCCACCTCCGTCCATGGAGCAGGATGAGCACCGTGGCGAGCCATGCCAGGCAAAAACGTTCCTCCACGCGGGCGAATGAACGGGCGCGCGGCCTGCACAATCGTCCGACGACGACCAGGCCAGGCAGCCCCAGTCCGATCAACTGCCCGAGAAGAGGAACGGGCTCGATCGCGCCCTGACCGGCCCAGTGACGGAAGATCGGATGCATCGAGAACAACCAGACGAAGTAGGCGAGAATCGGCGCCGTGACGATAAGCGGCAGCAGGCGCCGGACGGTCCGCCGCGACTTGAGCGGTTCCGGCGCGAGAAGAACGAACAAGGGCAGCGCGGTCCAGAGAGTGATGAGGTCATAGGGCCGCAGCAATCCGCTCAATGCCGCGACGATTCCCGCAACGACATAGTACGGCGCGCGTCCGTTCCGTTCGGCCATGAAGTAGAGCGTCATGACGATCAGGAGCAGGCCGTGAGGCAAGGAGAAGTGCGGATTGAGCATCGCTTGCGCAAATGGCTGCAATCCCGACTGAAGATCGAGGTCCAGATACGCGCCCCAGCTCTTCCGCAACGACGTCCCGATTCCCCATGTTCCCAGGAGACGCACGATCCATCCCAGACCGCCGCCGAAAGCGAACAGCGCGAGCGCCGCCTTGCGAACCAACGGCCGTGTTTCCACGACGGAAAGAAGTGCCGCGAAACCGCCGATAAGGACGACGACGCCGGCCAGGCGCCAGAGCGCGAACGCCGCCGTATCCGTCAACGACAACCAGCGGATGAGAAGACCCACGGCGAGGTACTCCGGATTGAAGAACGCCGGCGCGTGAGGCAGGTGCGTGAGCCGATTGACGAAGAGCCAGTGTCCATCGGCGGCCTGACGGATGAACGAGAAATACATGTTGAGATCGTCGACCCATAGAAGAATTCCGCCGAAGCGGCGCGCGGGCGGGCTCGCGCAACGGCCGGCAATGTACGGGATTTCCGTTAATAGCGTCAAAGCGGCGACGACCAGCGCCGGAAACGTCCATTGCCTCCACGAAGCGCACGGCCGACGCGGCATGCAAGAGCGCGCGAACCGCGCATCGCGAGAGCGGCGGCCGGCGTCCGCCTTTTGAGACTCGCCCGCGCTTGGCGGCGGCGTGCCGGCGCAATCCGTCGCTTGTCGCTTATACGCCGCCAATGAACGCACTGCTCGCGCTTCGCGATTCGGGCGAATCCTCGGCCTCGACGCTCAGCGTTTGATGTTGAAGCGCATCACGTCCGGGCATCCCTGGCCTGGACCGCGGCGCTGAACTCCGCGTACTCCCGAATGTAGTCATCCGGATCATACTCCCTCGAAGCGAGCACCAGGAGCAATGCGTCCGCCGAAAAGCGGTACTGAGCGCACCATACGAGAGGTTCGACATGCAGGCCGACACGCTGGTCGTCCAGAAGCAGTTCCTGCCTGTTACGGCCGTCATCGACCACGATTCGCACCGAGCCCCGCAGACAAACGAGAAACTGACTCAGTTGTCGATGGGCGCACTCGCCCCGGACTTCACGGCTGGGCACGTCGAACACGACGAAGAAACGGCTCGGAACGAAAGGCAACCCGCTCCCCAACTCGCCGACCAGGAGCTGTCCGCGGAGATCGTCAACGCGCCGCAGACGCCGAAGCCAGACTCCCCGAACCTTGGGAGATCGAGCGAGGTCGGAAGAGGAATCCGCCGCGGCGTTGGACACGTCGTCATAGCCGCGAATGACGGCCGGATTGCCCATGACGATGGCGCCTTTAGGAACGTCGTGCGTCACGACGGATCCGGCCGCCACCATTGCTCGCGATCCGACGGTCACGCCGGGCAGGATCGTGGCGTTGGCGCCGATCGACGCGCCCGCCCGCACCAGAGTGCGCGCGAAGGCGGCCGGCCGTCGCTTGCTGCGAGGAAAAGGATCGTTCGTGAAAGTGGCGTTCGGTCCCACGAAGACGTCGTCCTCGAGCGTGACGCCGTCCCAGAGCTGAACGCCGCACTTTATCGTGACGCGGCTGCCGACGACCACGTCGTTCTCGACGAACACATGATCGCAGACATTGCAGTCTCGCCCGATAACGGCTCCAGCCAGGACATGAGCGAAGGCCCAGATCCGCGTGCCCGCTCCGATGCGAGCGGATTCGACGATGGCCGTGGGATGTTGAAAGAAGTCGCTCATCCGGAGCTTTCCCCGCCGAACTCGGATCGGCGCGCGACGACATATCCGGGACGCCCCTTCGTATTCTCGAACGCGCGCCACAGATACTCCCCGATGAGCCCGAGACCGAGCGAGTTGAGACCGCCGAAAAACATCACCGTCAACACCGTGGCGGCGTAGCCCGGGACCGGGATGTCTCCCCTGAGACGCGCGAACAAGACGATGACGGCCAGCGAAAGCGCGAGAGACATGCCGGCCAGACCGCTCGCCGTCATGATTCTCACCGGCAGGTCCGAAAATGCAAAAGCGCTGTCGAGAAGATATCGGAGTCGTCGCGACCAAGTCCATGCGCTGCGTCCGGACTGGCGTGGCTGCCGGCGATACGACACTTCAGCTCGCGTAAAACCGAGCCAGAAAATCAAGCCGATGAGCGTCGTGTTCCGCTCCTTCAAATTCACGAGCTGATCACGAAAACAGCGGTTGCAGCCGAAGACATCGACGCCGCCGGTGGGAATGTCGCGGCGAACGAGAGCCCGGTAAAGACGCCAAAACAGCGCCGCGAAAAGCCGCGACCAGAAAGGATCGTCCCTGCCGATACGAGTCCCCACGACCACGTCGCAGTCGCCGGATAGAAGGCGACGGCGGAACTCAAGAGCCAGCTCGGGCGGCTCCTGGAGATCGGCGCACATCACGGCATAGAAGTCGCCGCGCGCGTGCGCGAGCCCGGCGACGATCGCGGGAAAGGAGCCGAAATTGCGGCTCAGCGTGATGAGTTGAGACGGGAAAGGCGCGCGCGGAAGGGCCCGGGCGAGCAGATCCTGGCAGCGATCCGGGCTTCCGTCGACAACGAGCACCGCTTCAATGTCGCCCTGGGTCGCATCATGGAGCTGCGCGAGTCGCTCGATCAGCTCGAGAATGCCGCTCTCATTGCGATAGACGGGAACGACGATCGAGATCATCGGAGATCATTCGACGGAAAACGTTGAACGCCACACGATACCGGGCGCTTCTAGCCAGTTCGCCCGCGAGAAACCGTCACGCCGATCGCCAGAGCGGCTCATGGTTGAGTGAAAACCGCCGTAGTGGCGTCGTTAGGCTAACACCCCGCGGAATGGCGGTCAACGCCCGACGAACCCGACAATCGGCCGGCGGCCGGGAAGATCATGTCCGACTCTCTCGTCTTCGACGACGCTCTTCAGCCGGCTCTTTTTGCCGTCTTCTTGCCAAGAATCGTCGCGGGCGACAAGGCTCGTCTCAGATCAGCGCTTCATCCGGCCAGCCGAGCCGCACGAGATCGATCGCCGCCGGATCGGAGCGTCCCAGGCCGTAACGCGTGTCCGCCAGCTCGATATGGTGTGGCGGCGGATTGATCGGACGGTCCTCGCCGAAGTGCGCCTTGCGTTTGGCGGCGATGACGCGCGCGCCGGTGGCGTCGGCCGCCACCGGATCCGCGGACACGATCAGTCCGCGGTAGGGCCACGTGTGCTCTTTCGAGAAACCGTGCGGACCCACGCTGTGGAAGAGCGGCGTCAGCATCACCAGGACGTTCAGGCGGACCTTGCCGCTGATCTCGGGCAGCTTCCATATCGCGCCCAGGGCGGCGCACGTGTCGCCGTGATAGTCGGGCGGGCGCGGCGCGAACATGATCATGTTTTTGATGCACGTGCCCAGCCCCGACCAGTGGTGCGTGCGCATGGGGCGCACGTTGATCAACGCCGTGGCGCGGCCGAAGACGGGGTTGCCGCGTACTCCGCGATCGTCGACCGCCACGTCCTCGGCCTTGACGCCGGCGGCGACGATCTCGCCCCGGATCGCCTCTTCCAGGACGGGCGGCGTGATGAGCGGCCGACACACATTGCTCTTGATGCCGACGACGTCGCCGGGTTTGACGATCTTGCGCCACGCGGACCTGGAGTCTTTTTCCCGATAAAGCGCGGCGACCGCCGCGTTGAGCATCTCATGCAGCACGGCGGGCTTCGGAGATCCTTCTTTGTCGAGGACGTCCACGTCGCGAATCAGAACGACGCGGCTTTTCTGGGCGGCTCCGGCGTCCGCCGGCGACGCGGTTCCGGGTTTGATCAGCCCGGCGAGCGCGAGCGTCGATCCGCCCCGCAGAAAGTCGCGTCGAGAGAGTCCGTCCGCTTTCATGATCATCGTGATCCTTCCGATTCCGTTTGACGGGAAACGATCTCATCGAGCAGGCGTCGAGCCAGGCCGTCCGTGTCCGTCTCGAGAACGACGGCCAGGAGTGAGTCGAGGACGCGGATTCGGGTCGCGGCGAAACCGCCGTCGCCGCGCGCCGCGATCTCGGCCGCGCGCGCCGCGTCCGGACCTTCGTGCTCGGCGACGAGCAGAAGCGCCCGCGCTCCGTCGCGATGGAAACGCGCGAGCATCGTCGGTCTCCGGCCGTCGATCGCGAGCGGGCCTCCGCGCAGTCCGGGAACGTGATACAGCAGGAGTTGTCTGTCATGAAAATAACGAATGCTGCTCGGATCGAGGCCCTCTCGCGGCAGGCGCTGGAGCAGCGCGGGACGCAGCCCCTCTTCCGTGATCGCGCCGGCGACGGCGCGGCCCAGTCCGACGACGGCTTCTTGCGCTCCTTCGGCCTCGTCCTCCGCGTAGACGGAGACGTAAAACCGCCCTTTCCAGAAAGACAGCCAGTTTGGGCGCACGAGCGCTTCCTGGCCCAGGGCAATCGGGTCTCCTCCCCGATCGTGCGTGAAGACGCCGTAAGCGTCCTCGGATGAATTCATGAGAAACACGTCCAGGACGATCGCGGCGTCGCCCGCGGGCGGCCGATACCGCCGTGCGAGGCACGCTTGCATTCCGTAAGCCAGGTAGACCTCGGCGTGACCGTCGATGTAGGAGAAGATCGTCTGCGGATCGTAGCGCTCCGTCGCCTCGATCGCGGTCCAGGCGCCGACGGCGGAAGGCAGCCGGGCCCGCAGCAAGGCGAGCGGGTCAGTCACCGTCATGCTCCCGTGGGACGACAGCGCGACGGCAACGGCGTAAAGAAGCACGCGCCTCACCCATCCTGAAAGCCGTTTGATCGCACGAGACGACCGGCGGACACGTTCAATGTGGCAAAGCCGAGGCTCGCTGTCAAGAAGCCGATCGCCAAGACATGCGGCGCTTTCCCGGCTAAACTCTCCGGCATCATGAAACATCGAGATGGCTGGATGATGGCTCTGCTGATTGCGATGACGCCGATCGCCGCGCTGGCGCAGACGCGGCCGTTGCTGACGGAGGAGGCGAAGGCCGCGCCCGCCGGCACGCTCGTAGTGGAGACCGGGCTCGATTACATGGGGAACGAGCCGAACTTCGTGACGGATCGGCCGCGCGATCGCGTGAACGGCCCGATGATCCGGTTGGTATATTCTCCGGCGGACACCGTCGAGTTCGACCTCGAGTGGACGTCGTTCGTGAGCGCGATCCGGGACGACGACTTCGGAGACGCGACGGATTACGGAGACGTCGCTCTGCGCGCCAAGCTCGGTCTTCTTCGTTCGGCGTCGGAGAGCTTCGTGCTCGCGACGCGCTTCGGCGTCACGCTCCCGCAAACAAGCGCCGAGCGGGGGCTCGGACCGAACACGCTGCGCGCCTCGGCGGATCTCCTGCTCTCTTGGCGCGCTTCCGCCTGGTCTTTTCATGCCAACGCCGGCCTGGCGATCCAGGATCAGGTCGGCGGCGCAACGGCTCAGACCGACTTTCTCGCTTACGGCTTGGCTGTCGAGAAGAGTCTCTCGACGCGGCTGACGCTCGTCGGCGAGCTGGCGGGTCTTCTCGGAAATGGAAAACCCGGCACGGACGCGCGCTCCGAAACGCGCCTGGGCCTGCGGTGCGCGTTGGGCGCGGCGCGTCTTGACGTCGCCGCGCGCAGAGGCCTGGAGCACGCCGACGGAGAGTGGGGCGCGACGATAGGGGCGTCTTGGAGCGGACGACTAAACTAAAGTAGCGTCGCTCTCGCGCACAGCGGTCGTTTCGGGAGGCGATCGAGCGAACCTTTCCTGAAGCGCGCGCCGTCAAACGCCCGAACCGCTCCGCGCCGCCGCTCATCGCGCGTACGCGAGGTCGGCTGCGAGTATTGCGTCCCGCGTATTCGTTTCCTTCGAATCTCCGCCCACCGCGTCAGGACCTCTCCGCTCGCGCGATCACCGGCGAACCGAAAACGCGCGTGAGCGAGAGTCGCATCGCGAGACTCTCGATGGAGCGCGACAGTCCGGCCGATCCCATGGCGCGATGGAGGGCCATCGGCAGCAGGAATTGGGGCCGGCGGCCCGTGATCGTGAATCCGCGGCGCGCGAAAACGGCGGCGATCTCCGCGTCGCGAAAAACACGATAGGGCCGGGTGTTCTTCTCGACGTTCTTCTTCATGGCGAAAAGCGGACCGGAGACGGCGTTCATGCTGCGCGTCGTGGGATAGTCCGTGATGACGGCGCGGCGCGCCAGGCGCGTGAGCTCGGCCACGAAATTCTCGACGCGCGCCACGTGCGGCAGGAGACGAAACGCCAGCACGACCTCGAAGGAACGGTCGGGCCAGGGGGCGTTCAGCAGATCGCCGGCGACGAAATGCGCTCGCCTCGATCCGATCCAGGGACGCACGCGCTCGACGCACGACGGCGCGCTGCCCAAAACCGTGACGTCATGACCGGCGCCGATGAGCGGCGCGATCAACTGACCGTGCCCGCCGCCGACGTCGAGCACGGCGGCGCCGGCCCAGGCGCGGATCAGCTCGATCGTGGCGCGGGCCTGCACATCCAGAAACCACGCGCCGACCGGGCCCGAGAATCGGCGCGCGTAGTCCTCGGTCGAGGATTCGACGTCCGCGTGTTCGCGCGCGTCCATGCCGGCGGTTTCGGTCCTGTCCGTCACTGGGCGTTGTTCGGGAGACGGGGCGCGGCGAGCCCGGCGAGCATCTCCCGCTCCATGAGATGGCTGAGGAGCCGCCGGGCCATGAGGAGATGGCCGGCGTGATTGGGATGGATAAGCTCGCCGAAAAGCCATTTATTGGCCGGAGCGGCGCTCTCGATCAGCTCCGGAAACTCCAGGTACGAGACTCCGGCGCTCCGCGCCGCTTCTCGCAGCGCGTCTCGATAGCTCGTCATGCGCACCGCTTGCTCCGGCGCCTCGAATGAATCGCGATAAACCGGTCCCAGGATCACGGGCGTCGCGCCATGTTCGCGGGCCAGCGCGGCGGCCGCGAGAACGTTGGCGACGTAGTCCGACTGCGATACGCGTGTCGCGAGCTTCGCTCCCGGCGAGGGCGACGAAGCCCGAGCGCGGCGCTGGTTCAGCCAGGCCGAGAGACGCAGCAGGGTCTGGCTGCTCGCGATCGCCCGCCGGCGCCAGGCGCTCCATTCGTCCGTCGGCATGATCTCTCTATCCGGAAGCTCACGCACGTCAGTGTCGTTCCAGCCGAAGCAGATCGTCACGACGTCGGGCTGGAGCTCGGCGATTTCCCGCCGGAGCAGCGCCAATCCCTGATGACTCGTGTAACCGGGCGCCGCCAGCGCCAGAACGTCGATGGAGCGTCCGGAGTTGGCGCGCCGCAACCAGTCCTCGATGAGCATGGGATAGGGCAGGGCGTCGCGGGGGTAGTCGTCGGGACGCTCGGGCCACACGGTGGGCACGCGATAGCCGAAAGTCACCGAATCGCCGAGACAGACGACGCGGAATCCGCCGCGCGGCTTTCGTCCAAGCGGTTCTTCGCGGCGCAGGCCCTGCGCGTTCGTCGTCACGAGCGTGTAGTCCCAGATCGCTTTCGAGAGATTCGGCTTGATGCGCCAGAAGACCAGCGGATCGCCTTCGGCGATTCGCACGCTCCGATTGTCGCTGAGATCGTTTTTTTGAAGCTCGGATCGAACGAAGACGTCGAGACTGTCGATGCGGGACGACGCGAGACGCGCGACGATCTCGATCGCGCCGAGCAACGCGAAGAACGCCAGAAAAGGCGCGAGATGGAAGCTGACGCGCTTGACGACGCCGGGACGGGGCGACGCGGGGGGACCTTCGGTCCCGGCCGTCGCCGGGGCCGTGTTTCGCCGTTCGTGCGGTCGATTGCGTTTCTTACGAGCCATGTTTCTCGAAGCGGCCGGAGCGCCGTCGTGGCTTCGGCGTGAATCCTCGCATCAGCCGTCCGCTTGTCGATCGTTGATCGAGTCGGAGATGGCGCACCAGATTATACCGATCCGCGGAGCGAATTCACTCGACGTCCCGCGAAGGCGTCGAAGGCGGCGGTTGCGGCTCGGGCGACGGTGTGGCCGGTTTCGCCTCGACGGGCGGCGCGCCGATCCGGCCCACCTGTCGCTTGACGAAGCCGAAGCGCGCCATGAGCCGCAGAATGCGCCTCTGGGACCGGGCGTGCCGCGTCGGATTGTCGCGCGGATTGATGCGACGCGGGCTGGGAATCATCGCCGCGAGACCGGCGGCCTCGGCCTCGCTGAGCCGCGCGGCGGACTTTCCATAGTATCTTCGCGCCGCCGCCTCGCAGCCGTAGAGCCCGTCTCCCCACTCGATGACGTTCAGATAAAGCTCGATGATCCGGAGCTTGGAGAGGTCCTGCTCGATCCAGCGCGCCGCGACGAGCTCGCGGAGCTTGCGCGTCACGCTCTTGCGAGTCGTGAAAAAGAGGTTCTTGGCGAGTTGCTGCGTGATCGTGCTCGCGCCGCGCGCGAAACGCCTCTTCTTGACGTTGGTCTCGATCGACTCGCGCACCGCGCCCCAGTCGATGCCCTCGTGTCCGAAGAAATTGGGATCCTCGGCCACGATCACGGCGCGGATGAGATGACGCGAGACACGGGAGAGAGGCGCCCATCTCTTCACGCATCGCGGCTGGCGGCCAGACCGGCGCGCCTCGTCGGCTCGCTGTCGCATCACGCTCGTTTCCGATGGATTCCTGAGGCTCAGCCGGCGCACGTCGGCGCGTCGCGGCATCCCGACGAAAACGTGGATCCCGTAGGCAAGGAGCGCGACGGTGGAAATGGCGATCAGAGTCCTCATGCGCGGGCGGCGTCCCGCCCGCCATCGGGAACGGGACTCTTTCTTCATTGGCCGTGCTTCGCGCTCTGGGGCCGAGACGCCGGAATCCAACGCGGACATGACGACAGCCTAGGCGGGCGGTAAGCGCGGTGTCAACCGGGCCGTCGCGTATCACGTGGAAAACGCGTGACGAAACGGACGCTGCAAATCGCAGACCCGCTTCACGAGATCATCGCGTTTGCGCCGATCGGCCCTGGCGCGGGTCGTGCCGGCGTTGTTGGCGGCGTTTTTGCATTCAATACCATCTCATGTCAAGACGCGGCTCGCCGGAAGAAGGCGACGGAGACGGAAAGACGCTCATGGCCGGGGGTTGGAATCGCTCGACAGTCCGTCCCGACGACCTCGCTCCGGAGGCGCAGGAGCTGCTCTTGATGCGAGCGCGGGACGGCAAGGACTCCGCCGAGGATGATCTGGTCCGCCTGTTCCACAAGCGCGTGTTGACGATGACGTCATCTCGCGTTCGCGACATCGAGACGGCGCGCGATCTCACACAAGAGGTCTTGATGGCGGTCATACTTGCCATACGCCAGAATCGAATCCGGGAAGGCGAGAAACTCGCCGCGTATGTCTTCGGCACGGCGCGTAACCTCATCAACGGACACTTCCGATCGAAGCCTCCGGATCATCTGCCGCTCCCCCAAGATCTCTCGACCGGCGGCGACTTCCTCGAAAACCTTCATGCGCGCTTTCTGATGGGACGTCTCCTGTCAAGCCTCGACGCGGCGGACCGTCGCGTTCTCGCCCTCGCTCTCGTGGAAGGGCTCAAGCCGGGCGAGATCGCTCGGCGACTGGGATTGTCGTCCGTGGCGGTCAGGGCGCGGAAATCACGCGCCATCAAGAAAGCGATCGAACGTTTTGCGGGACGCCGTGCACGCCGTCACATGCCGGGCTTGGACTGCCTCACGCCCGCCGCCGCTCCTTTGAGCAAATTGCGATAGAAAGCGGTTTCAACCCCGTGGCGGCGTCGCCGAAAGCCGCGCGGCCCGCAGAAAAATTGTTTGCATTGCCGCGAAATCAAGCCCGTCAGGATCGGATCCGCTTGTCGATCGTCCGTGTCTCGGCGCTCGCCATGGTACTCTCCGGTGGAAACGAAGACGGCGTCGCGGTTACGTCGGAGACGCCGTTCCGGAGATCTCAATGAGCATGACACCGGCGATCACGGGATCATCGAAGGAAAGCGAAGCACGGCGCGTCTCCATCCGCGCGGCGATCGTGAAACGCGCTCTCATCGCATGCATCGCCGGCCTTGTTGGTCCGGCGACCATCGCGCCAGCGCACGAAGGCGGCCGAAGGTTGGAGAAGGAAACGAGCCCCTATCTGCTCGATCATGTTCACGACGAGATCGAATGGCATCCCTGGGGCGCCGCGGATGACAAGCGGCTCATCCTCGTCTCGATCGGACGATTCGGCCTCCAATCCCTGCGCCGCATCGAAAACGAGTTTTTCGCGCTCCTCGATCCCGGGGAAGACCTGAACCGCCGTCTGGTGTGCATCAAGGTCGATTACGACGAACGGCCTGACGTCGCGGCGGCCGCCTACGCCGTCGCGCGTCTTTCGCGAGAGACGCCCGTGACGATCCCGCGGGCGCCGCTCGTTCTCTTGCTCCTGCCGGACGGACGGCCCGTCTGGGGCGCACCGCTGGCGCCGGAGTCGCGCGCGCGCCTTCTGCTGCTTGTTCGAGATCACGAAAACGAGGCGGGACGCCGAGCGCTGTGCTCGCGCGCGATGGGAATCACCGCCGCGACTCGCGAGATCCTCGCGCCGGCCCCCGGACAGCGGGAGATTGACGCGACGATCGTCTCCTCCCTCACGAAGCGCGTCATGGAAAACGCGCGCCGACCGCGAGCTGGCGCGACGTTTCGCCCGGCCCATGGCGCCTTGCGTCTCATGCTCGGCGAGCATCTCCGCTCGAACCCTGCGATGGCGCAAGAGTTGTTGCTCAAGATCACACGCAGCGGCCTCCACGATCAGATCGGCGGGGGCTTTCACCATGAAGCCATCGACGAGAACGGACGCTTGCC
Organism: Vicinamibacteria bacterium; assembly: GCA_016934575.1. Classification (GTDB taxonomy): domain Bacteria; phylum Acidobacteriota; class Vicinamibacteria; order Fen-336; family Fen-336; genus JAFGSN01. The sequence continues at coordinate 1,632 of JAFGSN010000111.1, read as the reverse complement.
GCGCTTCGAGAAGCGTCTTGGCGACAACGCGCTGCTGGCCTGGGCCCTGTCACGGTCGCACCGGAAAGCCGCGAACCCTCTGTTGCGCCAGGCGGCGCTCAACACTCTCGCCTGGGCGCGGCGCGAAATGCTCGATCCCAACGCCGGATTCACCGCCGCGCTCGACGCGGAGACCGACGGCGTCGAGGGCGGATACTACCTCTGGACAAGGAACGAGATTCTCGGCGCTCTGGGCCGGGATAAGACCGCGCGGTTGTTCGGTTCCTACGAGCTGGGCCCCAGAGGCGTCCTCTATCGACGAGACGCGCCCGCTGACGCTTCGGACCTGGCGTCCGAGCTTCGTGAACAGCGGAATCGCCGCCTTCGCCCGTCCGCCGACACCCGCGTTTTCGCGGATGCCAATGGTTTGATGATCTCGGCTCTCGCCGCGGCGAGTCGCGCGTTCGACACGAAAGCGGACCGCGATCTGGCGCGACGCGTGGCCCGATCGGTTCTCGAACGGCTCGGTCCTCCAGCGTCGTTGCGACATGGCGCGCGGGGCGCGGTGGCGCTCGGACCCGCCTTTCTCACGGACCACGCCGCGCTGTCTCTGGGCTTGCTCGATCTCCACGAAGCGACGAACGAGAGCCGATGGCTGAACATGGCGCGAGACTTGATCGATGAAGCAATCCGGCGTTTCCTCGACGCGCGCGGCGGCTTTTTCGAAACCGACGCCGCGCACGAGCCGGTCGTCATCCGCATGAAAAGCTTCGAAGACGGCGAAGGACTGTCGGGAAACGGCGCCATGGCGCTGGCGCTTCACCGGCTGGCGTATTTCACGGGCGAGACGCGTTACGACGATCTCGCCCTTCGAACAGTCTCTGCGTTTTACGGGCGGCTCGAAGCCGATCCCGCGAGCGCGACGGCGCTGATCGCCGCCGCCGCCGAGCTTGTCGCTCCGCCCGCGACTCCGTCGCCGATCGCCGGCGCGCATCCCTCGCGGACGGAGCGCGGCCCAGTGACCGCCCGCGTCGCTCTATCTCGAATCAGCGCGCGCCGGGGAGAAACGTTCGAAGCGCGCATCAGCCTGGCGATCGCGAAGCCGTGGTCCGTGGTCGCCGCTCAGTCCGAAAGCAAGGATCTGGCTTCCCTGATCGTCGCGATTCTCGATCCCGAGCTGACGGTCGGATCGCCGAACTATCCGCTGCCCGTGACAATCGAGCCGGCTTTCGACGAAAAGCCTCTCGCCGTCCATGCCGGCCATATCGCGATCGTCGCGCCGTTGCGCGTGCCGGATTCGGCGCCGCCGGGCGAGCGTCCCGTACGCGTTCGAGTGAGGTATCAGCTCTGCGACCGTCACGAGTGCCGGCCTCCGGAAAGCGTTGTGCTCGAAACCCCGTTTTTCATACCCGAGTAATGAGGAAACGGCGAATCGGCGGTGGTGAATGGACGCTGTCTCCGGCTGCCAAGCATGCGCTCTTGTCATCGCATGTCATCGCGCCGACTACGAGCGCAAGCCACGCGGCGCCCCGTCCGGATTGGATCCCAGATGTGCAATTCGCTTCAGCTTTTGCTGTGCGACGGAAAGGCGCCGTCGCCGGATAACGCCGACCTCACCGCGATTCCTCGGGCGTAAGGTGTTCTTCGGGGTGT
>JAFGSN010000110.1 GCA_016934575.1 Vicinamibacteria bacterium | reverse complement strand
GCCGGGGTGACGTAACCGTCATTGGGGAGTCACGTTGGTCCGCATCATCATCGAAGCTCCTTCAGGTCCGTTCGGCCGGAAAGGAGCCTTGATGTTGGAACTTGTCGTTCGGGATGGTCATGTCCTGGACCGCCTTCAGAGCGGCGTCCTAGCCCTTCCGGCCCAACCGCTTGATCAGCACCTTCGAGCGCCTTCCACTCTGATCGTATTGGGCGCGCCGCGTCGGCGGCAGGTCGTCCGGCGATCCTTCGACGAAACCGGCCTTGGCCTGAAAATACGCAAATGCTTGAGTCGACATGGCCAGCAATTCATCAAGGCCGTTCTCGCGCGCCTTGCTCTCGACGAACTGGACCATCTTGCGGCCAATGCCCTGGTTTTCGTGCGACGGACGCACGCACAGGCAAGCCAGCTCGCCTTTATTCTCCTGGGCATAGACGCGCAAGGCGACGCAGGCGACGGGGTTTCGATCGATTTCAAACAGATAGTAATCGACGATCTCCTTTTCGATCATCCCCCGCGTGCGCGGCATCAATTCCTCGTTTTCCACGGAATCGTGAATCAACTGCGCGATGCTGCGCACGTCTTTGCGGCGCGCGCGGCGGATCTGCTGATAGTCGTTGGCATAGACGAGCGTTCCAATGCCCTCGTTCGAGAAAACCTCGGAAAGCAGCCCGTCGTCGACCCGTCCGTTGATGATGTGCACGCGCTGAACGCCGGCTTTGCAGGCGGCCATGGCGTGCCGCGCCTTTGACGCCAGCTCCGGCGCCAGGACGCCTTTTTGTAGGCTCTCGGCCAGCTCTCCGACCAGTATCTGCCGCGCCACGCGGCCGTTCACCACCAGTCCGTCGGCTGTCGTGATATAGATCAACTTGACGGCACGCAACGTTCTTGCCACCTCGAGAGCGACGGTGTCGGAGTTGATGCGATAGGTGTTGCCGTCGCCGTCGACGCCCAGAGGCGGAACGACGGGAACGATTCCGTGCGCCAGCAACGTCTGCAGAAGCTCCTGGTCCACGCGCTCGACGCGGCCGGTGTGCAGATGGTCAACGCCGTGTAGGATGCCGAGCGGTGATGCGATAATCGCGTTGGTGCTGGCCGCCCGCAGATCGGCGGCGTTCAAGCCCTCGAGGATCTCATGCGTTAGGCGATTGGCGGCGCCCAGCGCCAGTCGCAGCGTCGTCGCGTTCGTGACGCCGGAGCCCTCGATATCCGACGGCTCGACGCCCTCGCTCTGGGCCAGCGCTCGTATCTGCGCTGACGCGCCGTGCACCAACACCGCACGTATGTTGAGCGACCACAACACGGCGACGTCCATCAAGATGTTGCCGAAATTCTCGTCGGTGACGACGGCGCCGTCGACCGCCACTACAAAGATTTTCTCGCGGAACTGCGGCACGTAGCGCAGAATGCCGCGCAGGTCGGTTGGTTTCACGGCGTCGCTCCAGCGTTTCGCCTAGCGTCCAGCGACAGCGTCGATTCCGGGATCCATGCGGACAGCGTAGCGCCAGCGACGTTCTCGACCTCGAAGGCAACGCGCATGCTCGAATGCTAGGCGGAAGCGCGACGCGCCGCAAGGGCGGCCGTGACGGCAGCGACTTTGCGTCGCTCCAAGCTCATCGAACGATCGCCTTGGCTCTTGCCTCTATCGCCGGTCGCTGCTTGGCTTATGAATCTGAAGACGTATTCAACGTTACCCAGGCGTCGACGATCGTTTTGTTTTTACAGTAAAAAATGTAACGATTACGATTTGAGCGGGAACCCGGGAGCCAAGGACGCGCGCGGTCCATACTGGAAATGTCAGCCATGAAACGCGTCGGCGTCCAAGAACAGACACGGCGCATGCGCTCTGAGGCCGAGAACGTCGACAATCGGCGTTGATGCCCGCGCGCGCCGGACAAGGAGGGAACGCGGCCATGACCACGGGGACAAAATGGGTGCTCGGTTGCGCCATCGCGGCCGTCGCGGCTTTCGTGGCGGTCGTCGTTCTGAGCGTTCTTGCTTTCCTCTTCATATTTGGAGGACGGGGGACGACCCATCAGCCAAAGCCCGGCGAAGCCAATGGATTACCGGCCGAGGAGCGGACCATGTCGACGCTCGAGCGCTCGCGCGAAAAAATCAACGGCGTCCCGACGACGAATCGCATCGTCCTCATCTCCTCGGACGAGCAGGCTTACACCGTTTACATGCGCATCCCCGCGTCCAAGATCGAGGAGCAGACCATCAGTTCATCCGGATTGGCCAAGGCCGAAAGAGTGGACTGGGAATCGTTCGAAAAACACAAGGAACGCTACGTCCACTCGCGCATCGTGAAGAACGACTATCCGCAGCACCGCGTGGTCGACGGACTCATGGCGCTTCTGGCTCGGAACGAGGGATTGCCGATCGGCCTGACCTGGAACGGCGGTATCGCCGTCACGAACAACGATTACGAGCACGCCAGGCGGATGTTCCGCCAGTATCAGAACGACGCCAGCGATTACGAGCGCACGCGGAACAGAGATCCAAAAGCCGACCCGGTTCATCCGCGCGCGCATTTCGAGCCGCTCCTCCACGATCCATATTTGAGCGGCGCCGTCGCGGCTTCCGAATGAGTCTCCACGTTACGGAACTTGAACGTGTTCCGTGTTCCGTCCGTTCTTCGGCTGTCGCGCCGCGACTCAGAAGCGATAGATAACGCCTACCGCGAAGTGGCAGAAGGTCGGCGTGAACTCCACCGGCCTCAAGGACTCGCGCATCTCATCGACGACGATCCGCCCCAGTGGATCGACTCCGAAGAACTGCGCCTCGTCCCAATCGAACTTTTCGCTCTGGAATACAAAACCACGCCCCTCGACAAGCAACGCCGCCGTGTTTCCGAGCGGCAGCTCAAGACTCAAACCCGCGTTCGCGCCGATTCGTCCCTCGATCTCGCCTCCGGCCTCGATCGCGGGCATACTGTAATCAAGCAGAGCAAGGCCCAGCGTGAAGCGTTGACGGACAACGAGAGAGAGGGCCGGAAGATAACTCACGCCTCCGGAAAGCACGACTCTCGTGCGGCGTCCGCTCCGAAGCGCTAGGTTGAGCGAGACGGGCGCAAGACGATCGGCGTCGACCGAAGTGAGCGACGTGACCGGGAACTCACCGATAGTCACGGGCAACGGCGGACCGACGGCCACGAGAAAGATCGGCTCCTGCACGTCGAACTCGATTCCTCCGCTTTCGTAACGCCCTTCGACGCCGACGACGCCGTTCGCCCAGAACCTGAGCCCGACGCCGAACAGGATCCCTCCGCGAGCGTCGACCGCCAGATCGCCCTGCTGGCGGATCGCTAGGCCCTCCGTGTACGGCAGCGACACGCCGACGGGGAACCTTTGCTCATAAAAAGGCAGCGTGACGCCACCACGAACCGCGACGTCGATCTCCCCGGCGACGACGTCCGTCGACGCGACTAGAAAAAGGAGAACAAGCGTCGTCTTCCATGAACCGGTTTCCATTCTCATGTACCTGCCTCCATCGAGCGATATTGCCGGGAGAGAATGACGATCCTAGCGCATAACCGGCGATGCTTCATAACTCGGCGACCGCGCGAAATCGTAGCCCGGCGGGCGTCCTCTTACAGCGATGCGGAAATGCGACGGAAGTGGTATCCGATGATCGCCATCTCGATGGCTTGACGAAACGTTTTCGGACGAAATACAAGCGTCGACCAGAAGAAACGCCAGTAAGCCAGACGGCCTCTCTCGCGTATGCCCAGCAGCCAAAAAGATCGCAAGAAGGCCCGAATATCGGCGCGCGAGACGTGAAGGCGCGGCCCGGTGGGCCGGTAATGATCGAGGAAGGCCCGGATGCGCGAGTAGTGAACGCTGGGTTCGTAAAGCTGGCGCATGAGATGGCGGTATCCGTTCTGGAGGAACTCCCGGTTCAATCGGGGCGTGAAGTTAAGAGCGACATCGGTGTTGTTGCCGGTGCTCTCGCTCTCGATTCTTCCCTCGCTGACGAGCCGTTTATAGAGCCGCGTCTGCGGCAAAGCGGTCAAGAGCCCCACCATGGCCGTCGCGATTCCGGAGCGTTGAATGAACTCGAACTGTCTCTTGAAGATATCGTGTGGGTCGTGATCGAAACCCACGATGAATCCGCCCATCACCTCCATTCCGGAACGTTGTATGGCGGCGACCGCTTTGAGCAAGTCGACGCCTTCGTTCGGGAGCTTGCGGCATCCCTTCAAGCTTTCAATCGAGGGCGTCTCGATGCCGACGAAGACCTTGCGGAAGCCGGCCCTGACCATCAAATCGCGAAGCTCCGCGTCTTCGGCCAAGTTGACGGAAGCCTCGGTCATGAAGCCCATCGGCGTGCCCGTGCGCTCGCGCCATCCAATCAGCTCGCGGAGCAGGTTCTTCGTTTTCTTCTTGTCGCCGATGAAGTTGTCGTCAACGATGAACACCATGTCTTTCCATCCGCGATCGCGAAGAAGCTCCAGCTCGACGACCAGTTTCGCCGCCGGCTTCGTGCGCGGGATTCGCCCGTTCATCACGATGATGTCGCAGAACTCGCAGTCGTAGGGACAGCCCCGGGAGAACTGAACCGCCATGGACACATAATTCTGGAGATCGATCAAATCCCATCGCGGAGCGGGCGTCTTCTCGAGATCCGGCCGGATGGAGTCCTGGTAACAGCGCCTGAGCGTGCCCGCCTGCATGTCTTCCACGAGATCGTCGATGACGTTTTCGGCCTCGCCTAGAACAAAGTGCGAAATATCCGGAAACGCCTCGTGGCTCGTCGTGAAGAGCGGCCCGCCGGCAATGATCGGCTTTTTCGCCGCCTGACAGCGCTCGACGACGTCCTCGACGGACTCGCGCTGGACGAGCATGGCGCTGATCATGACGTAATCGGCCCATCGCAGATGATTGTCGGTAAGACGTTCGACGTTGAGGTCCACAAGCCGGAGCTCCCACTCGCGCGGCAGCATGGCCGCGACGGTGAGAAGACCAAGAGGCGGGAACGCCGCTTTCTTCGAAACCAGGCGTAACGCGTGCTTGAAGCTCCAGAATGTCTCCGGCGTTTGTGGATAAACAAGAAGGACTCTCATGCTTTAATTTTCCTGTGATAGGCCCGTGATGTCATGGGATATCGTGGCGATATGCGCCAAGGCAAGTTTGCGGCCGACTCGCGGACAAGAGATTATAGCATCCTTGCGGGCTATTCCAATTCCGAAACGAGCGTTTCCTCGCAGACGCTCGCGATCAAGCCGGCCCGTCCGAGGCGCGGCGCGCCCCGACAACCGCATCTTCGATGTTGCTCGGCTTTGTCTCGATCACGTCATGCTCCTCCGCGACTCCGTGACTCTTCGTTGATCCCTGAAGGATCAACGCAACGACTCGAGAACCTCGAAATAGCGCGGAAACGTCTTCGCCACGCAGCCCGGATTCTCGATCCCGACCCCGGGAACGCGCAATCCCACGAGAGCAAAAGCCATCGCCATCCGGTGATCGTCATACGTCTTGATCGACACGGACCGGATGGACGAGCACGGAAACACCTTGAGCCCGTCCGGATGCTCCTCGACGTCGACTCCAAGACGGCGCAGCTCAGTCACCATGGCGGAAATGCGGTCCGTCTCCTTGACGCGCGCCGATGCGATGCCGCGGATTGTCGTGGGCGAGGAGGCGAAAGGCGCCACGGCGGCGAGGGTCTGGGCCGTGTCGGGAATGTCGCTCAGGTCGACATCCACGCCGCGCAACGCTTTCTCCGACGAAGTCACACGAAGGCCGTTCGCTTCTTCGACTCGACATCCCATGGCGGCGAGCACGTCCAGAAAGCGCACGTCTCCTTGCAGCGAATGGCGCGTGAGATTCCGAACCTTTACCGTGCCGCCGACGACCGCCGCGGCCGCGAAGAAGTACGACGCCGCCGAGGCGTCGCTCTCGATGACGTGCTTGCCGGGCGATACGTACTTCTGCGGCTCGACGCGAAAACTCCGATAACCGCGCCGCTCGACGTTCACGCCGAAGGCCGCCATGAGCGCCACCGTCATGTCGACGTACGGCTTGGATCCGAGACCGCCGGCGACCTCGATCTCCACGACGCTCCGCGCGCAGGGCGCCGCGATCAACAGGCCGCTGAGGTACTGACTGCTGACGTTACCCTCGACGGTGGTCCGTCCGCCGGGAAGACCCCGGGCGTGGACGTTCACGGGCGGGCAGCCTGTCGGCGCCTCGACGTCGGCGCCGAGCTGACGTAATGCGGAAACGAGGCCGGCGATCGGGCGCTCGCGCATGCGGTCGTTCCCGTCCAAGACGTATTCTCCCTCTCCGATCGTGAGCAGTGCCGTTAAAAAACGCGCCGCCGTGCCCGCGTTGCCTATATTCAACTCGGCCGCCTTGACCGGAATTCTGCCGCCAAGACCCAGGATTCGCATCGTCTCGGACCCGGATTCGAGCACGACGTCGAAACCGAGACGCCGGAGCGCCTCGGCACAGTGACGCGAATCGTCGGAAAAGAGGGCGTTTTCAAGCGTCACCGCGCCCTCGCTCAGGGCGGCTATCGGCAAAGCTCGATTCGTCAGACTCTTCGAGCCGGGCACGCGCACTTCGGCGCAAAGGCGATGCGCTATTGGAGCGATCGGTCGATGATTCATCGCTTGCGGGTCTCGACTCTCCGGCGTCATTGTATGCGGTTCAGCGGCGGCCATGGAACGATATCGCGGAAATGGAGTGAATCGACCGCCGTCTTGTCGCAAAGCGGAAGAACTGCTTTAATTCTGAGGTCGTGAGGCGCCCCGCTGCGGGAAGAAGAGGGTTCCCATCCTCAAATCCTCTCGCCAAATCATTGACCGTGAGGGCGTTGCGTTGAACGAAGCGGTCCTGCCGGCGTCACGCCGGGCGACCAAATCAAGGCGAGGATCGTCTCAATAGCGAGTTTTTTCGGGATGTGAGAGCGAGGTCACGAATGACACGATCGGAAATCGACGTCACGAAGCTCAATGAGGAAGTTCGTGAGGAATCGCTGCGCGTTCAGGCGGCCATGGCCGAAGTTCGCAAGGTCATCGTCGGACAGCGCGCTCTGCTCGAACGCATGATGATCTGCCTGCTGTGCCGCGGCCATCTGCTTGTCGAGGGCGTGCCGGGCCTGGCCAAGACGCTGGCAGTCAAGACGCTGGGGCTGACGCTCGATCTGCGATTCTCACGCATTCAATTCACGCCGGATCTGCTGCCGGCGGATCTGATCGGCACAATGGTCTATCAACAGAAGACCGGCGAATTCGTCGCGCGCAAGGGGCCGGTCTTCGCCAACCTGCTGCTGGCCGATGAGATCAACCGAGCGCCGGCCAAGGTGCAGTCGGCCCTGCTTGAAGCGATGCAGGAACGTCAGGTGACGCTCGGCGACACGACGCATCCCTTGCCCGATCCCTTCCTTGTCTTCGCGACGCAGAATCCCATCGAGCAAGAAGGCACATACCCCTTGCCCGAGGCTCAAGTCGATCGTTTTCTCCTCAAGGCCAGGGTCGAGTATCCCCAAAAGGACGAGGAGCGCCAGATTCTCGATCGCATGATGTCCGGAGAGGTTCCCATGGTTTCCGGGACTCTCGACGCCGAGGACGTTCGGCGACTGACCGAGACGGCGCGCCGGGTCTACATCGACGAGCGCATTCGCGACTACGTCGTGGCGCTCGTGCGCGCCACCCGCCAGCCGCGACAGGTGGGACTGACCGAGCTGGCGCCGCTGATCTCCTTCGGCGCGTCGCCGCGAGCGACGTTGGCCTTTTCCGACGCCTCGCGCGCCATGGCTTTCCTGCGCGGCCGCGGTTACGTCGTTCCGGAGGACGTCAAGGAGATCGCCCGGGATGTGCTGCGGCATCGCATTCTGCTCACTTACGAGGCCGAGGCGGAAAACGTCACGACCGAGACGATCGTCGACCGCGTTCTCGAGCGCGTGGAGGTGCCATGAGTCGAGCATGCGGCGCCAGCGCCTCCGACATGAGGTGATCGTTCTCCATGCTCGATCGTGAGACGCTCGACAAGATCCGGCGCATCCGCATCCGCACGCGCACCATCCTCGAATCGGGGATCATCGGCGCCTATCACGCCGTATTCAAGGGACGCGGCATGGAATTCGCCGAGGTGCGGGAGTACGCGCCCGGAGACGACGTGCGCACGATCGACTGGAACGTGACGGCGCGCATGGGCGCTCCCTATGTGAAGAAGTACGTCGAGGAGCGCGACATCACGCTGCTCCTTCTGATCGACGTCTCGGGCTCGCAGAGCTTCGGCTCTCAATACATCCTGAAGCGCGACTATGCGGCCGAGCTTTCGGCGGTTCTGGCGTTTTCCGCCGTGGCAAACCAGGATCGCGTGGGCGCGGTTCTGTTCAGCGACCGCATCGAGTCCTACGTCGCCCCGGCGCGCGGAAGCGAGCACGCCCTGCGCATCGTTCGCGACCTGCTCGTTTACGAGCCGGCGGGGCGCGGCACGGATCTTGTCGGAGCGCTGCGCTTCGCCCATCAAGTGCTCCGCCGGCGCAGCATCGTGGCCGTCATCTCGGACTTTCAAGCGCTCGATTACGAGCGCCCGCTGGGCATTCTCAGGCGTCGCCACGACGTCGTCGCGATTCATCTCTTCGATCCGCGAGAAAACGAAGTGCCCGCCGCGGGACTCGTTGCGCTTGTCGATCCCGAAACGGGAGAGCGTTTCGTCGCGGACACGTCGAATCCGCAAGTGCGCGCGAGATTGCGCGCCGTGACTCTTGACGCCGCGCGGGAGGTTTTTCGAAAAACGCGCGTCGACGCCCTCGCTCTCTCGACAGGCGAACCATACGTCCGGCCGCTGTCGGCGTTCTTCAAGGCCAGGGAAAAGAGGCGATGAACGCACTGATCGCGCTCGCGATGGCGGTCGCGCTCGCGCCGGGCGGTTCCCCGCCGGAAACCGCGCGTGTCTCCGAGCCGTGTTCGATCTCGGCCGTCGCCTCGAAAACCGAGGTGTCCGTGGGCGAGGTCTTCATGCTGGATCTCACCGCCGCCGGTCCCCGGGGCACGAGCTGGACGTTCCCGGTCGAAGTCGTCGGCGAATCGATCGAGCTCCGCACCGCCGCGAGTCGAGACGAGAAAGACGCCCCGCCGCCCGGCACACACCGATACGAAGCGACGGTCTACGCGCTCGGAGAGATCGAAGCGCCGCCGATCGCCGCGCGATATCGCTTGCCCGACGGGACCGAAGGCGAGGTCCGGACCAGGCCGATCAAGCTGACGGTCGTCTCGATTCTGCCGAAGGACGCCAAGGATCGAAAGCTTGCCGACATACGCGAGCCGACGCCGCTCTCGGTCGGGCGCGTTTTCTATCTCGCCCTGTCCGCGGGACTGCTCGTTGTCGCAACGCTTGTCTTCTGGTTTTTACGCAGGCGACGCCGAGGCGTCGCGCCGGAAACGCCGCCGCTCCCGGCGGTCGCGCCCGACGTCGAGGCGTGCGCGGCGCTGGCGCGTCTCTCATCGCGCGGCCTCGTCGAACAGAAGGACTATCGCGCGTTCTACATCGCTCTGGCCGAGATCGCCAAACGATACCTCGAACGGAAGTTCGATCAACCGGTCCTCGAAATGACGTCGACCGAGGCCGTGTCTTTCCTGCGCGGCCACTCGCACGCGTCCGATCTCGCGACGCCGACGCGCGATCTCGTGGGCGCGGCCGACAACGTCAAGTTCGCGCACGGCGCGGGCTTTGAAGAAGAGGCCGAGCGACATCTTCAGTTCGTCCGCAGTATGATCGACACGCTCGAGGGTCGCCTCAAGCCGCGATCCCAGGAGACGTCGAAAGGTCAGGCCTCTTGATGGACATCGTGGGCTTCCGCTTCGAGACACCGCTCTGGCTGCTGGGCGCCTTGCTTGGGCCGCTTGTATTCCTGGCCGCGGTTCGCCGTGACAAGCACGGCCGGGCCGTCCTCTTCCCTGGAGTCTCGCGATTGCGAGGCGGCCCGCTCGGCTGGCGCGCGCGCTTCCGGCGCGCGCCGCTCTTGCTCGCGACCATCGGCCTTGTGCTGGGGTTCGGCGCCCTGGCCCGGCCGCAGAGGATCTCCGTGAGACGAGACACCTCGACGCGCGGCGTCGACATCGTGGTGACGCTGGACGTGTCGGGTTCGATGGCCGCCGAGGACTTCCGCCCGCGCAATCGGCTCGCCGTGGCCAAGGACGTCGTGGCCGCGTTCGTGAAGCGCCGGACCAACGACCGCGTGGGACTCGTCGTCTTTGCCGCGAAAAGCCTGACGAAATGCCCGCCAACGACCGACCAGGCGGTTCTTTTACGCCAGCTCGACGACGTACGGCTCGGGATGCTTCCCGACGGCACGGCAATCGGTTCGGGCGTCGCCACGGCGCTCACGCGTCTGCGCCGCTCCAAGGCGGCCAGTCGCATCGTCGTGCTCGTCACGGATGGAGGCAACAACGCCGGCGAGATCGATCCTTCGACCGCGACAGACCTCGCCAAAGCGATGCAAGTGCGCGTCTATGCCGTCGGAGTGGGCCGGCAGGGCGAGGTTCCGATGCCGGTTCAAGTTCAGGACCCATGGACGGGCGACATCGTGAAGAAGACGATTCCGATGGAAGTGAAATACGACGCCGAGCTGCTCAAGCAGGTTGCCTCGCGCACGGGCGGCGAGTTCATGAGCGCCGCCGATCCGGACGCGTTGCGAAATATTTTCGATCGCATCGATCGTCTCGAAAAATCAGAGATCCATCTTTCGGCTTATCGCCGCTTCCACGAGATATTCGCTCCGATCCTCGCGGCCGCGGCGGCGGCTCTTGCTCTCGCTTGCGCGCTTTGGGCTTTGGGACTCCGCGAGGCGCCGGTCTAATCGCCATGGTGTTCTTGTCGCCGGCTTGGCTCTGGGCTCTTCTGGCGCTGCCGATCATGGCCGCGATCGAGGCGTGGCTCGTCTCCCGCGACCGCGAGCGGACGGCGCGCATCGTGTCCCGCGCGCTCTGGACGCGTATCGTGCTGATCACGGGACGACGCCGGCGCTTCGTGCGCCTCGGCCTCCTGCTCTGCGGAACCGCCGGGGTCGTCCTGGCTCTCGCTCGGCCTCAATGGGGCATCGTGCGTGAAAAAATCGAGCGCGAGGGCGTGGACATCGTTCTCGTCCTCGACACCTCGGGATCGATGGCCACGGAGGACGTCGCGCCAAACCGGTTTTTCATGGCGCGACAGGCATCGCTATCGCTCGTCTCGCGCCTGGCCGGCGACCGTTTCGCGCTCGTGGCCTTCGAAGGCGACGCCTACCCGCTCGTTCCTCTGACCCTGGACGCCGACGCCGTGGGGCTCTTTCTCGACACGCTCGAGCCGGGCGCCGTTCCCGCGCCCGGCACTTCGTTGGGAATCGGCCTGTCGCGAGGTCTTGCCGCTTTCGTCGACAAGGAGCGCCGCCACAAGGTCATGGTGCTGGTCTCGGACGGCGAAGATCTCGAGGGTGAGATCGACGCCGCCGTTCGAGACGCCAAGAAAGCCGGAGTGGTCGTGCACGCCGTCGGAGTCGGAACGACTCGCGGACAACCGGTGCCCGACTTCGACCGCGAAGGACGTCGCACGGGTTTCAAGCGTCATCCGGACGGATCGGTCGTCATCTCACGCCTCAACATGGCGTCGCTCGAGGCGATCGCGCGCGGAACGGGCGGAAGCGTTTTTCGCGTGACGCATAACGACACGGATCTTCTCGATCTGACCGCGACGATCGACGGAATGGCGCGCAAAACCCTGGCGCGCGAGTATTCGTATCGCAAGAAAGAACGCTTCCAGTGGCCGCTGGCCTTGGGACTCTGCGCGATCGTCCTGGCGCTTCTTGTTCCCCCTCCGCGGCGCGAGCGTCATCGCGCGCTCCGCGCCGCCGCCGGGGCGACGGGCCTCGCTTTGGCGCTGCTCGGCGCGGGCGCTGCACCGGCCGAAGACGGGGCGAGCGTCGGGGACGAGCTTCTGCTGAGACCAACGCGCGTCACTCGACGCGGCCAGAGAGAATACGAAAAGGGCGATCATTCGAAGGCCCTTTCGTCATTCGAGGAAGCGCGGCGCTTGCGCCCGAAAGACGACCGTGCCGCGTTCAACCTCGCTGACGCTCTTTACAAGAACGGCAAGTATGACGAGGCGGCGGCGATATACGAGTCGCTGGCGGGCGACGCTCGTTCCAAGCTCGCCTTCCCCTCGCGATTCAATCTGGGAAACGCCCTTTATCAGAAGCAGGACTATTCCGGCGCGGTGCGCGCTTATCGTGATGCGTTGCGGCTGACGCCGGAGGACATGGACGCCAGACGCAACATGGAAATGGCGTTGAGCGCGCTCCAACAACAACAGCAGCAGCCAAAACAGAAGTCGGACGACAGCGGCAAGAAAGACGCCAAGAGTCAGGAACAGAAAAACCAGGCGCGTCCGGAAAAGCCCAAGACGGATGAGGAGAAAGAACAGGAACGGTTCGAGAAGGAAACGGGCATGCCCAAGGAACGAGCCATGCAGCTCCTCGACGCTCTCCAGCGGAACGAGAAGGAGGAGCAGAAACGTCTCATGGCCGAGCGGCGCGCTGACCGCAAGGGAATGAAGGACTGGTGATGCCGGAGCCCACGCGCGCGGCCGGATTGCACGAACACGACGCGGCCCGTAGCTCGTGTTGCGTGGCCCAAACAAAGGGAATGGCCGGCGGGGAACAGAGACCGCATGACGGACCACGAGCTTTCGGGCGTGCCACGCGCGCTTCGACCTTCGTTCTTCGTTATGCGTCGCTCGGTTTTTTCCTGGTCGCGTTTCCAACGAGAGTCGCGACAGCAAGCGACGCGACGATTCACGCCGAAGTCGACTCTCGACGCATCGGCGTCGAGGATCGGCTTCAGCTCTCGATCGCCTTGAGCGGCCGGGACCTGAATCTCGAAAGCGATCCGCCGCCGCCGCCGGTCGCCAACCTGCGAGTCGTCGGCGGTCCCATCCTTTCCATTCAATCATTCATCGTCAATGGGGTCTTTACGCAGGGCCGCACCTACACTTATATTCTGCAGCCGCAAGCGGTCGGCAAGGCCGAGATCGGCGCCGTTCGCGTCAAGTTCCAGGATGGAACGGAAAAGGCGACCTCGCCGATCACGATCGACGTGGTTGAGGGAACCACGCGTACGCCCGCGCCGCGCCGCGGCGTTGATCCTTTCGATCTCTTCGAAGACGACACTATCGATCGTCTTATCGAGCGCCGTCGCGGGCGCTCGCCTGCCCCTCAACCGAAGATCGTCGCGCGTGTCGTGGCGAGTCGTAACCGTCTGTTCGTGGGCGAGCCGGTGCTGCTCACCTATTTCGTCTACACTCAGATCCAGGTGTCCGACTTCGGCTTTCGCGATCCTCCCAAGTTCTCCGGGTTCTGGTCAGAAGAGCCCGAAGCTCCGCCGGGTCGCATTCAAGGCGAGAGGGCGACTCTCGATAATGAGACCTATCTGCGCTACCCGATCCAGCGCAATGTTCTCTTCCCGACCAGACCTGGAACGCTGCCGATTCCTCCGGCCATGATCAAGATCGTCGTTCCCAGGGTCGGATTCTTCGACACCGGCTCCATCATGGTCGAGCGTGAGACGAACACCCTCTCCATCACGGCGGATCCGATTCCCGGCGCGCCGGACTTCGCGGGCGCTGTCGGCGATTATCGAACAAGCGCCGCGCTCGACAAGACCGAGGCGCCTTTGGGCGAAGCGGTCACCTTGCGTTTCCGAGTCGAGGGCAGCGGCAATCTCAAATGGATCGACCAGGGGCCGGAGGTGGCGATCTCGAGCGCGAAGGTTTATCCGCCGCAGGTCAAGAGCCGCCTCAAGACGACGAACAAGGGAATCGTCGGATCCAAGACGTGGGAGTACGTCGTCGTGCCCGAAACCAGCGGCCGCATCGAGATACCCGGCCTGGCGTTCTCGTTCTTTGATCCCCGGAACAAGCGTATCGTCCGTTCCGAAACGAAACCGATCGCCCTTGACGTCACGGCCGGAAGCTCGCTCGTCACGACGGCGTCCGCTCCCTTGCCCACCGCGGTCGTCGCGCAAGCGAATGCGCTCGCTCTGCGCGACGTCCTCGATCCGCCCCGGCGCTTCCTTCCACGCATTCCGCCGGGCGTTCTGGGGTTATTGCTCGGCGGCGTCGCGCTCGCGCACCTGCTCTTGTGGGGCGGCGCTTATGTGCGCTTCTCGAGCCTGGGCGGCCATGGCACGATCTCGCGCATGAGCGCCCGCAAGGCCCTTTCCGAGATCGGCCGCGTCGGACGCGGGCGCATGAGCAAGGAAGCCGCGGCGGCTCTCATCGAGAAAGCTCTGGCCGACGTCTTCGGAGATCTCGATGACGCGGAAGGCGGCGAGCGCGAACGCGCCGCGCGCGCGGTGATCGATGACGTGCGTTTTCTGCGATACGCGCCGCAGCTCGGCGATTACACCGAGAAGATCCGCGAACTGGCCGCGCGCGCCGGCGACGTCGTGCGGAGATGGGCATGACAAGATCGTTCGAGCGCCGTTTCCGCTTCAGCGGATTGTTGACTCCGGCGTTCACCTTGCTTCTCGCCGGCGCCCTGTTCGCCGCACCGGCGCCGCTTGCCGATCCAGATCGCGTTTTTCGCGAATCGAACGAGCTGGCCCGCCGGGGCGACTTGCCGAAAGCGATCGACGGCTTCCACGCCCTGGCCGACGCCGGCTTCGCAAGCGCATCCCTTTACTGGAACTGGTCCCAGGCGGCCCGCGCGCTGGGACGACACGGCGAAGCGCTCTGGGCGCTGCTGCAGGCGCGTGAGATGGAAGCCGACGACCCGGCGATAGCGCGCGAAATGGAGCGAACCCGCGCGGCGCTGAACCTCGATCCCGCCGAGCTGTCTCCCGAGCCGCTCGCGGCTCTCAGACGCTTCGGCCGCCGTTTTTTTCTGGATCTTGTCGCCGCGGCCCTCATTGTGGCATCGCTTGGCTTTCACGGGCTTCGGCTTCTGACGCGGCGATCCAGACTGGACGCGCTTGCATGGATCGTCTTTGTACTGGGCGTCATGGCCGCCGCGATACCCGTCGTCGGCTCCTTTGCCCGTCCCACAGGAGTCGTCTTGCGCAGGAATGCTCCGCTTCTCGATTCCGCCTCGCCGTCCGCCGAAGCCATTGGCGCCCTACGCGAGGGTGAAGTCGTTCCGATCCTCGACCGGAGCCGCGATTACGTCCGCATCCAGGACTCCTCGGGCGCACGCGGCTGGGCGCACGCCGACGACGTGCGCGGTTTCTGAGTCCGCGCGCGGACCCTGCCGGCGCCGTCGAAACGCCTCACGCGGCGCACTGGCGCCTTGAACGCGGTGTCTTCGTGGCGAATCGATTGTAATATCTCACTCGGCTCGGACTTCGGTTTTCGGCCATGAGCGCTTTGATGAAGCCCGATGACGCGTCCTCTTCGCCATCGCCCCGTCGTCCAGATGGGAGCTCGGCCGACCAGCGCGGGACGACGCGATTGCTTACGGGCCTGGCGTTGCTCTTCGCCGTGGCGACGTCATGGGGAACGCTGGATCGCGCCGTCTTCGGATCCATCGCCGGCGCGCTGCATAATGTCGGATCTCATATCGACTTTCGCGGTCCATACTTCGGAGCCCTGGATCTTGCGTCAGGCGAGAATCCCTATCACCGGGGTCTTCATGAACGACCTTCGGATCGCATGGCCCGCGAGCTCGGCATCGATCGCATGTCGACGCTCTATTCTCCGCCCGTGCTCGCCCTCTACATCCCCTTGCTCCCTCTGGGTTTCGCGGGCGCAAAGCTGGCATTCCTGGCCGTCAACGTCATTTGCGCCGGTCTCGCCATTCGCGCGATCGCGCGCCTCGCTCTGCGGCCCGATCGTTTCACTTTGTTGGCCGTCATCGTTCTCATGACGGCTTTCAAGCAACTGACGCAGTCGATCGTTCTCGGGCAAACGAACGTCGTGATTCTCTACCTCCTGTGCGAAAGCGCCGTGCGTTTTCGGTCCGGCAAGGACCTGACGGCGGGGTCGATGATCGGACTGGCGGCTCTCGTCAAGCCGATACCGGGCATGCTTCTCCTCCCCATCGTTCTCCGCGGACGCTGGCGGGCGCTGGCGGGCGCCGGCGCGGGCCTCGTCATCCCGATGGCGCTGAGCGCTCTCCTGTATGGAGCGCGCCCTCATCAGGACTTTCTGGCGCGGAGCGGCGCCCTGGCCCGAGCAGATCACGCGCAGCTCAACAATCAGAGCCTCCATGGCGTGGCCATACGCTCGCTCGCTCCCAATCCAACGGTCCCGCCGTTCGTCGATCGCGCCGATCTGGTTGATCCCATATGGCTGTCGGGTATGTTCGTCGTCATGGCCGCCGCGCTCTGGGCATGCTTCCGCGGACGGCGCGTCTCGCTCGATATCACGCTCTGGCTGTTTCTGGCGGCGGGCCTGCTCGTCTCGCCGCGATCCTGGGACCACTACTTCGTTTGGTTGCTCCCGGCGCTCGTTGGGCTTCTCATCGAGGCGGCGGAATCGAGACGTTGGGGTTCCGTGATCGCGACGAGCGTCGCATACTGGCTGCTCTCGCAACCGGCGCAGAGCGTCCGTTTCGGCCTCTTCCTGACCGGGAAACCGGCGTTCGTGTTCACATGCATGCCGGCGTTGGGGCTCGTTCTCCTGTTCACGCTCTTGATACGGACCCACGCTTGGAATAGCGTCCATTTGGCGCCTCCGATCACTTCAACGCCTCCCGAGATTGATACCAATCGTAACCTTCTTGTGCGCGATGGAATTTCGCCGGTACAGTCGAATGAAAGCCATATTGGTTGATTCGTAGACGCTTCAGTCCTAGAATTTAGATTAACAATGGTTCTCTATAATTGGTCCACGAAAGAGCTTACCGCCAAGATCGTGTATTACGGTCCCGGGTTGGGCGGAAAAACAACCAATTTACAGTGGATTCATGATCGCGCGCCGATCAAGAACAAAGGCAAAATGCTTTCTCTCAACACGGAAGCCGATCGGACGCTCTTCTTCGACTTTCTGCCGATCGAGCTGGGCTCGATTCGCGGCAATCGCACGCGTATCCAGCTCTATACCGTTCCGGGGCAGGTTTTCTACAACGCCACGCGTCGAATGGTGCTCAAGGGCGCCGATGCCGTTGTTTTCGTCTGCGATAGTCAGGAAAGCATGCTCGATGCCAACGTCGAGAGCTTCGTGAACATGCGGCAGAATCTCGAGGCCAACGAGATCGACGCGGATCAGATTCCGCTCGTCTACCAGTTCAACAAGCGTGACCTGCCCAACGCCCTTCCGATCGAGATCCTGAACGAACGGTTGAATCCCGACGGCCAGTCTTTCTTCGAGGCCGTCGCGACACGCGGCGTCGGCGTGGAAGAGACGCTCAAGGCCGTCACGATGCTCGTGTTCAGATCGCTGGCCGAAAGGTACGGCGACGGCGAATCAGGCGTCGGCGCGCACCCGCCCTCGACCGCCGCGCAGGCCGCTCCAGTGCGCAATCCAATGCTCGCGCAGCCGCGTCCGGCGGCGCAACCGCAATCCTTC
>JAFGSN010000109.1 GCA_016934575.1 Vicinamibacteria bacterium | reverse complement strand
CTGGATTCCGGCTTGCGCCGGAATGACGGAGTGCTCACTTCGACTACGCTCGTGGGGGCGAGATGGCCATGGCGATGTTCAAACGGAAGCTTGCTGCGTAGAATACACAATGTGGAGAGAGAAGAAGAAATTCGGCGCCGGATCGATGAATACAGGGACCAATGCCGCTGATGCATTGGCCTGATTACTATCCGCCGACGCCGGAAGAGGCGCTGCGAATCCTCGGACACATCGAGCGGTACGGCGATCTGACGACCTTCAGGAGCGCCGCCCGAATCCGCCAATGGCTCTCGCCGAATACCAACGCGAAGCCTGCCGGCTCCTAGGTACGAATGAGATGGCGAGATCTGCCGGACGGCGGACAGTCAAACGTCACTCATCGAGGAGCGTCATGGTATGGTCGAGGCGATGAATGTCACGGGCGCCAGCGTTTCAGGAAAAAATGGAGGAGGCTGGTCCCGGCCGCTGCTCTTGCTGACTTTCGGCGGTTTGATCGTCCGTCTGCTGTTTGTATGCCTCGAGCCGTCGTCACGGCTTGTGGGCGACGAGACGACCTGGGTCGGCTGGGCGCTCAAGGATCTCGAGGGGCTTCTTTCCGATCGCGTGCAATTCTCGCCCTTTCGGTCCGAGATGCTCTTCTATCCTCCGCTCTATCCTTATTTCATCGCGGCTTTTCACGCTCTCTTCGGCGGCCTTACGGCCGTCAAGCTGGCGCAAGCCGTGATCGGAACAGCGCTCGTTCCCGCCGTCGGTCGTCTTGGTATTCGGGTGTTTGGAGAGCGTGCGGGTCTCCTGGCCGCGGCGATAGTCGCGTTCTATCCGGAGCTTGTTTGGTATACCGGTCACTTCTGGTCCGAGACGCTCTTTCTGGCATTGATGTTCTGGAGCTTCGAGCGGGTGATCACCGCCGACGACGCGAGACCTGCGCCGTCCGTGGATAAAGCTCGAAAAGTTCGTGCCATACTGGTCATCCTCTGGATCTATCCTCCCGTCGCGGTGTGGATGGCGCTGGAGCATCGACAGGCTTTGGTTGCGGGCGGCGTGTTTGTCATCGCGGCGCTATCGGGCTGGTTGCTGCTTCTGCGACTGACGTCGAGCGCGGACCCGTCACGCGCACGATTGCTCACCGCGGGAGTCCTCTGGGGACTGGCGATCCTGACGCGTGAGACATTGCTCTACTTCACGCCGATCGTGATGCTCTGGCTGCTTTTCAGACGATCCCAGGGCGTCGCGCGTTCGCTTGTTTTCGGAGCGGCCGCGTTCTTGGTCGTCGCTCCCTGGACCTATCGCAATACCGTGGTTTATCGCGCCTTTGTCCCGGTGGCGACCTCGGGCGCCCTCAATCTCTGGCAAGGGAATACGCGTCTGTCGAGACATGAGGTGTATGCGCGAACCGAAGAGATACGAGGCGAGACGCTGCTCCAGAACCGCGTGACCCAGTGGCGTTTTCATCGGCGGATGGCGGTCGCGGCCATCGCGAATCGGCAACCCTGGTGGATTTTCGAGAAGCTGCGCGACGAGATGCCAAGCTTCTGGGAGGCGGACAGCCTGGCGCTCATTCATCTCAAAAGGCGCGCGTATGGATATTTCTCGCCTCGCGCGGTATGGATCGTCGCGTTTCTCATGATCGTGCCATATCTTGTCGTTCTTGCTTTTGCAGTCCCGGGAATCGCCGGAGCTCCCGTGACACGGACAACGGTGTTGTTGCTCGCTTTTCTTCTTTATTACAACGGCATCCACGTCGTCACGCATGGATTTTCGCGCTACCGATTGCCGGTCATGCCGGTTGTTTTCTTGTTCGCCGTCTTTGCATGGTCGTCTTGGACGGAACGACGACCGTTGCTTGCGGGCTTCAGACGGCGTTTCGTCGCGTTTGTATTGGCCGCCGCTTTTGTCGCGATTCTCATCCCGAGCATCAAGCGCCAGATGGGCGATGCCACTTTCCGGAACGGCGCGTCGGTCGGATTCGATCATCGCACGCGCTTTTCGGGCGGCGACGCCCATCATTGACATGATGACGGACGGCGGCCACAATGATATTCGACGTTCAATCGTCCTAGGGTGAAGAAGCTTTGTCGGATGTCGTTCGTACTGTTCGGGAAAGGAGTGGCGCGATGCGACGAGTCACGGCGGCGACGTTGACATTCTTCGGTCTGTTCTGCGTTCTTGGCGCGGTGAACGCCGGCGCCGAGGGGGGCTTGGGACTGGGCGCGGGGATCGTCAAGTTTCAGGATTGTGAAGGTTGTGTCACGCCTTTGTGGCTGACGGCCAACCTGCGCGTCAAGGTCAATCGCAACTTCGCCTTCGAACCCGAGGCGGGCTGGTATCGACACAAGGAGGGCGACGCCTCGACGAATGCGTTCAATTTCGGCGGCAGCGCCTTGATCATTGTCCCGTCGGAGCAAGTCGATTTGTTCGGCGGCGGCGGCGCCGGCGCGCACATGTTTCGACTCTCGTACGGAGGCTCTTCCGAAACCACGACCAAGTTCGGGTTCCATTTCTTGGGGGGCGTCGATCTCAAGGTGGCGGATTCGATGAGCCTTTTCGGCGCGATACGCTATGAGATCATCGACTACGAGGGTTTCGGCTTTGAGGACGATACTCTCAAGCAATGGAAGTTTTACGGCGGTCTCCGACTGATGACGCCGTAGCTGGCGTCTCGTCTCGGCGCGATGAGATGGACTCGCGCGGCGTTCGCGTCTTCAGGCGCCTGTGAGCATGGAGAGCTACAAGCGGGAGTTCATCGAGTTCATGGCGGCGTGCGACGTCCTGCTCTTTGGAGACTTTGTCACAAAGAGCGGGAGGCGCACGCCCTACTTCATCGACACCGGACGATATCGGACCGGACGTCAACTGTCGCAGCTCGGACATTTTTACGCGCGTGCCATCATGGATCACGTCGGCGAAGCCGTCGACGTCATTTATGGACCGGCGTACAAGGGCATACCGCTCGTCGTCGCCACGGCTATTGCCCTCTCTGAGGAGCATGGGCGTTCGCTCGCCTTTTGCTTCAATCGAAAAGAGGTCAAGGATCATGGAGAGGGCGGACGATTGGTCGGCCATGAGCCTCGCGACGGCGAACGCGTCGTCATCGTCGAGGACGTCACCACGGCCGGCACTTCGGCGCGCGAGAGCGTCGCCCTTCTTCGCGCCTCGGCCGACGTGCGCTTCGCCGGGCTCGTGGTCGCGGTCGACCGCATGGAGAGGGGCAAAGGCGACAGAAGCGCCATCATGGAGATACGCGAGGACCTGGGAATTCCCGTCTTTCCCATCGTTACGATGGATGAGATCGTCACCCACCTTCACAACCGTTCCGTCGCCGGACGTGTCGTGATCGACGACGAGATCCGCGCGCGCATCGACGCTTATCGCCTTCAACACGGCGTGCGCGTCGAGTAGGGCGGCGGGCGAGCGCTTTCAACGACGGCGCTTGTCACGGATGCCACATTGTTGCCGTTCGACCACGCTTCAATCGCTTGTCGTTGCTTGCATTTCGTGGGTAAGCCTCGGAAGCCGTGTGAAGAGAGGGTATGCGTGATTTGTACGGGCGTGTCGCGGCTTGGCAGCGTTCTTGCTTGAATTTCGTGAGGTCGAGGTTTGATGAGCGCGATGCCCCATAATCCGGCGTTTCTTCCTTCCGTTCTATCGGCGGTTCTCTTCTTGTCGGCCGGGGCCGGTCTGTTTCTGATGCTCGTTAATCGTGTACTCATCGGTCTCGATTTGCGCGGTGGCAAGAATCTTCTGATCGTGACGGTGGGTTTGGTCATGATGGGATTGCCGGCTTTCCATGGATACCGGAATGGCTGGTCCAATTGGACGCCGGCTCCGATCGCTGTTCTTGCTCTCGTCGCTGGCGGCGAGGTTCGTCGATTCGCGATCAGGCGGCGTTATCGCGGATCGCCGCCTCTCTCGGACCGAAAAGTCGGCCGATCCCGCCTGATGACCACGACGAACCTGCGATTGACGCGATATGAGGTGAGGCATTCCGGCTGGCGTGGGCCGACACTGCGCGTGGCGCACATCAGCGATATTCATATGCACGACGCCTACCCGCGCGCATATCTTGCCGAGATCGTCCGTAGCATCAAAGATGTCGCGCCCGATCTCGTGTTCATTACGGGAGATTTCATTTCGCGGCTTCGGCATCTGAGTCGGTTGCCGGAGCTTCTGCGTCCGATCGCCGATTCATGCGCAACGTACGCCGTGCTCGGTAATCACGATTACTGGCTGGACGCCGAGGCCGTGTCCCGCGCCGTTCAGTCCAGTGGCGTTGTGGTGCTCCGCGACGATACCCGCGCCCTCGATCATGCCGGCGGCATGATGAAGATTCTCTTGCGCGGTTACGAACACCCCTGGGGATGCGACGGCTTGACGCGCATTCTTGGTTCATCCGATTCTTTCGCGATCGTGCTGACGCACACGCCCGACAATATCCATCGCCTGAGCGCCGCCGGAGCGCACTCCGTTTTCGCGGGCCACTTCCACGCCGGACAGATTCGAATCCCGCGCATCGGCCCGATCGTGATTCCCTCGAGATACGGGCGTCTTTTCGATCACGGCCATTTTGTCGTGAACGGCACGCACCTGTTCGCCACGGCGGGCGTCGGAGCCTCCGGTCCGCCAATCCGGATTTGCTGTCCTCCGGAGATCCAGGTCGTGGATTTCACCGAATACGGGCCCGACGAGCGCCGGCATCACCCGGCCCCGACAGTACAACCCTAACGCGCCGGGACGACTGCATCCGCGGCCGGCGGCAATAACGTTCGGCTCAGGTCAAAGCCCATGGAGGCCAGGAACTGCAGCGACCAGGCGCGCTCGAAATAGTAAAGCGGCTGGAGAATCGTCTGTGAGATGATCGGCAGCACGAGACAGCAGAGTAACGTGAGACACGTGCCGCACACGAGGGCGATGACGGTGATGCCGACGACCATGGCATAGACGATCTTGAGCAGCACGTAGATCACGAATGCTCCCAGATGCGCGTGAAGCAAGGGCTTGAAGAGACGGAGCGCTCCGCCGCAGGAGGCGCCGCTCCAGAGCTGGATCGGCGCCACGAAGTCGCGCAGGGCCGTCGATAAAAGCGCGACAGCCGCCGAGGTCAGAAGCAGAGCCAGCGCCGTGGCGACGACGGTCACGATAGGCCAGAGGCTTGGACCTCGTCGAGCGATGACGACGATTGCGATCAGAAGCGGAACGACTATGACGATCGTTGCGACCAGGGTCGCGAGCGCCAGGCCGAATTTCCAGGTGAAGTAGGAGTTGGCGGGGCGCGCATGCTCGCGCCAGGGCCGCACGACGTCGGCGCGGCCCGTGGCCACGTTGTCGATATACATGAATGTGCCGCGGCTGTTCAGCCAAAGAACGACGGCCATGACGGCGACAATGAGAATCAAGGCGGCCGCGGCGAGAGCGACGACGAGCATGACATGCTGGTCGATCCAATCCGCGCCTTTCAGTATCAACTCGTTGGCGCTGTCGCCGGAGCGCCCCCAGTTGCCTCCTCCTCCTCCTCCTCCGGCCCGGCCGCACTGGTCGAGAAACGCCACGAGGCCGAGCGCCAGCCAGCGATCGAATCGAAAGGGGAAGAGCTGGTTGCGCACCTGGGTGATGGCGCGCGAGATGGCGTCTACAGGCGAAACCCTCACGGTGTCGTGTGTGTTTGTCATAGCGCGCTCATCCTAGGCGTCGGATCGAAATGATTCTAGCGTCTCGCCACGACGAGAACAAGAGCGGCGGGATGGACTGCTTTCACACCATGATGGCGCGGGCGACTTTCTCGGCCGTGGAATCATCGAAGAGACGGCGGATCAGCGCCAGGCTGAACTCAATCGTTGTTCCGGGGCCGCGTGACGTGACGATTAGGCCGTCCTCGACGACACGTTCTTCGGGGAGAACCTGCGGTAGCTCGCCATGCACCGAGGCGTGAGCGGTGAAACGCCGGCCTTCGAGCAGACCCGCGTCGGCTAGAACCGCCGGCGCCGCGCAGATCGCGGCGACCGGTTTGCCGGAGTCCACGTACTGTCGCGCGAGCAGGGCGGGACGTCCGTCCTTGCGTAAGGCGTCGACGCCCGGACCGCCGGGGATGAGCAGCAGGTCGAAGTCGCTCGCTTTTACGTCGGACAGGGCGACGTCCGTTTGCACCGTGACGCCGCTCCGGCCGGTCACGAGCTTCTCTCCCGTGAGAGAGGCGAGAACGACCTCCGCTCCCGCGCGCCGCAACAGGTCGATTGGCGCGATCGCCTCGATTTCTTCAAACCCGTTCACGATCAGACACAACACTTTTCTATTCATGGCGCCTCCGGATTAGTGGAATTTCGGTTCCACGAAAAGGCGCGATCCGCGCCCGAAACGTTGAACGCCGTCGCCTGCCCCGTACTGTCATACAAGAATGGGTTTGTAGAACGCCGGTGAGTCGCCGGGGCGATTCGCCTCGATCTCACCCGACGACAGCGTTCTCTCGTAGATCTTGGCTTCTATGAAAACATCGAGCAGATCGGCGTCGAGCTTGCCTTCCGCCGCCTCTTCCTTGAGGATCTCGAGCGCCCTCTCCACGGAAACCGAACGTTTGTAGGGACGATCCCAGGCGATGAGCGCGTCGTAGATGTCGGCGATCGTCATCATTTTAGCCTGCAGCGGGATATCGCCGTTCCTTAGACCGCGCGGATAACCGGTTCCGTCGAGTTTTTCATGATGGCCGTGGGCGATCGCGGGGATCTGTTGATACTCGCTGGTCCAGGGGATCTCCGCGAGGAAACGATAGGTATGCGTGACGTGACTCTCGATCTCCCGGCGTTCTTTCTCGGAAAGACTGCCGCGTTTGATGGACAACGCCAGGACCTCGTTGCGCGTGAGCAGCGGTTCGGGAGCGCCGTCGATGTTACGAAAAGTGAGCGCCGGGTGGTTGAGCAGCGCTCGAATGCTCTCGTTCGCGACGACCGTGGGCTCATTGGCTCGCAGCACGTCTCGCAGAATGGCGTCGATCTCCGTCAGGCGCTGTTCGTACTCGGCGTCCATTCGCGCCAGGACCTCCGGATTCGCATCGCCCCGTGAGACGAGATCGAGCTTGGCCCGCAAATGCTCAACCTCGATCGTGCGTTTGACGTAGGCGAATCGCTGGCGGATGACCATCAGTTGTCCAACGTAGAGTTTCTTGCCCTTGATGAGCACCTTCTCACGCACGCCGACCTTGCCGAAGTCGTGCAGCAAGCCGGCGAAGCGGATCTCCTGAAGCTGATCCCGACTGAAGCGCACGTTCCGAAAACGACCGTGATCGATCGCGTCCACCTTCTCGGCGATGCCGACCGTGAGCTCGGCCACGCGACTGGAGTGCCCGGAGGTCGTTGGATCGCGGCTCTCGATGGCCTTCACCGATGCGCGCACGAAAGCGTCGAACAACCGTTTGATATCCTCGATGAGGCGCGTGTTCTCGAAGGCCACGGCGGCTTGGCTGGCCAGCGATGTGACCAGTTCCTCGTCCACCCACATGAAGGGCACGACCATCTCGTCCGCCAGCGCCACGGGCCGTAGAACCGCCGCCGCCTCCCGCTTCTTGTTGATCAGTTGGATGACGCCGATCACGGTGTCTTGGTGGTCGCGCATGGGGACGACGAGCATCGACTTGGTGCGGTAGCCCGACTGCTCGTCGAAGGAGCGGCTGATGCGGTAAGGCGCTCCGGGCGGCGTGTCATAGGCGTCTGCGATGTTCACGCCCTGTCCCGTCAGTGCGACGTATCCCGAGATCGACGTCTCGTCGAGGGGCATGGTGAACTCCTCGAACGACACGACCACGGAGTCGTTCTGCGTCAGCTTGAAGCGCAGCAGAACGTCATCCCGGGATCCAGGGCTCGATCCGCGCTCGACCAGATACAGGCTGCCGGCGTCGGCCGATGTGATCTCGCGGCATTTTTGCAGAATCAGCTCGAGCAGCTTGTCGATGTCGCGCTCGGCCGACAACGCGACGCCGATCTTGTTGAGCTCGTGCAGCTCGCTGCTCTTGCGGTTGACGGCCGCCTCGAGCTGTTCGATCACCCGGCGGTTGTGCAGGCCGTCGAGGCCACGTTCCATCCGCAATCTGAGGCGCGCCGGCGTCACCGGGCGCTCGAAGCAATCGTCGAGAAAAGGAAAACGCCGGATGAGATCGTCGATTTCATCCCGCTCGGCGACGCCGGTGACGACGGCGCGGAGGCTTCCGCCGTCCTTGAGCCAGGCTTCGAGCGGCTCATGTTCCGCTTCGAGCCGCGCGGCGTCGGCCACGACGAGCGTGCCCGCTCCCGCCTCAAGACGCGCTCTGAGCTCCGAGAAGCCGTCGACCTCGTGAGTCGGGACGCCGGCCGCGAATTCACCGGCGATCAGTTCGCGTGCTTTGCCCCAGATCAGGATTCCGGCCATGCGCGTTCCCTGACGCTTCGAATTCTAGGCTAGCACGAAAGCTCAATGTGGGTGCTTTGCCGATTGCCGCGACAATTCGAAGCATTCAGTCCGCAACGTAACACATGCGATAAGACGCGCATGCGTTGGAGATCGCGGCGAGCATGTCGTCGATTCATGGCTTGTTTTCCTGGGTTTGTTGCTCCAGGCGCGCGGCTTTCGCCGCCATTCGTCCGACATGCTCACGGACATCTTTGGGCCACTCCTTCATCCATCCGCTCAATCGGTTGAAGTCCCTGGCGTAGAGCGTTCGCGACGCCTCCTCGAAGCCGGGGAAATCCCCGGCCATGATCCACATGAACTTATGGGCTGCGTCGAGAGCATGGCGAGCCGGCTCTGCCTTGCGTCCGTTCTTGCGGGCTTCATCGACAATCCGGCGGAGCGCGGCCGACGCACCGCCCCTTTGGCGTGAAAGCCAGTCCCAGTGGCGGGGGAGCAGAGAGACCTCACGCGATACAACACCCAGCTTTGGCCGCCCGGGACCCGTCCGTGTGCTCTTCGTCGCTATCCGGGCAAGGGCGGGATGGTCTTGGAGCCGCGTCAGTATGTCTTCTGTCGAACCGCGCAAGTCAAGGTCGATCTGATCGCCGGTCTGATCGTCGAAAACAAGCACGCGTTCATTTCCGCCGCTGTCGAGATATCCCTTCACGCCAAGTGCGGCCTCCCCCAAACTTGCCGTAATGATGTGGTGATAACCCGCGAAAGCCGTATATCCCTGATTTTCATCCATTTCCATGATACTTATCCTTTGTGCAGAATCACGACACGAAAATTACCCGGCAGATATGAGACTGTCAATTATACCCGGGTTATTTAATTGGTGGCTGAATTGATTATATGGTCAGGCCGAGTTACCGAGACTTTGATCGCCGTGATTTGACGTCCCTGAATCAACGAACATATTCTACCGGCATGCGGCTCGAAGATGAGGAAGATATCAACGTTCGGCAGGGAGATAGTCGTCCACAGACGGATAGCGATGAGCGGCAGTCGTCGCATCCTCAGCCCTGGACGTCACGCGTCTTCCGTTTCGGCGTGATTGTTCTCTTGACGTTCGGCGTGAGTTGTTCGAAGAAAGTTCCCGCATCCCTGATCCAACGATCTGCCGTATCTCCTTATTGCTGCGATGAGACAGGCTATCTCGGCGACGCGGCCGAAGCGCTCAGTATCTGCTATGAGAATTACTTCGCCAAGACCGACCTCGAGCTCGCGGTGGTTCTGATCGACTCCCTGGGAGACAAAGACATCAGGCGGCTTGCGGAGAAGATCGTCGAAGCATGGGGCATCGGCCGCCACAATCACGGACGTGGCGTGCTCGTTCTGCTCGCCCTCAAGGAACAAACCATCCGTATGGAAGTCACGTATGCGCTGGAGCCCGTGCTGACGGATGCCTTTTGCAGCCACCTGATCAACGATCAGATTCGGCCCTTTCTCAAGCAGCCCGGATTCCTGAGCTTGGCGCTGCAAGGCGCGGCCATTTTCCTCAGCGACCGCCTCAATCTCGAGGAAGACGAGGCGGCGCGGGAGATTTTTACGAGTTGGGAGCGTGACGGCCTTCTCGCCGTCGGAAAGGCGCTGGCCGGCGGCGCCGGCAACACTGATGACTTCGAGTTCGCCGTGGGCTGGGAGTCGAAAACCGTGCTCACCGACGAGGAACGCCGGGCGTATCCGGCGGAGGTCGATCCGGTTAAAACGCTTTCTCGCTATCAAGACGTGTTGGCGCGACGCATCACGGATCCTCATCTTG
>JAFGSN010000108.1 GCA_016934575.1 Vicinamibacteria bacterium | reverse complement strand
TGGCCCCGGCTGCATGCAGCCGGGTCAGTGGCGTACTGTTAGATGTCCGATGCGGACGTGGTGATCTATTCTTGCGCCTGCGCTAAGAGCTGATGCATAATGTACTGGCGAGTCGTCGGCCCGTATCATCGGGTCGGAGAATGGCGGTGGTCAAGACATGGAATATCGTGATTTGGGACGAACGGGATGGAAAGTATCGACGATCGGTTTCGGCGCCTGGGCGATCGGCGGCACGTGGGGACCGGTCGATGACAAGGAGTCGCTGGCCGCTCTGCATGGCGCCATCGACAAGGGAGTCAATTTCATCGATACGGCAGACGTCTACGGCGACGGACATAGCGAACGGCTGGTTGGCCGTCTCCGCCGAGAGCGCAGTGAAACGATCTATATCGCCACCAAGGCCGGCCGGCGGCTGGATCCGCATGTCGCCGAGGGATACAATCGCGCGAACCTCACGGCTTTTATCGAGCGAAGCCTTCGTAACCTCGAAGCGGACGCCGTCGATCTTCTACAGCTCCATTGCCCGCCGACGGAGGTCTATTATCGGCCGGAGGTGTTCGGCGCTCTCGACGATCTCGTCGCGTCCGGCAAGCTCCGCCATTACGGCGTCAGCGTGGAAAAAGTGGAAGAAGCGCTCAAAGCCATTGAGTATCCCGGAGTGCAGTCGGTCCAGATCGTGTTCAACATGTTCCGCCAGCGTCCGGCGGATCTGTTCTTCAGCGAAGCTCGCCGCCGTCGGGTCGGCGTCCTGGCCCGCTTGCCCCTTTCCTCGGGGATGCTCGCCGGCAAGATGACTCGCCGGACCGTCTTCGCGCCTGACGATCACCGCTTCTTCAACCGTGAGGGAGCGGCTTTTGATCGGGGGGAAACGTTCTCAGGCATCGACTTCGAGACGAGCCTGGCGGCGGTCGAGGATCTGCGCGGGCTCGTGCCGCCCGCCGCCACGCTGGCGCAGCTCGCGTTGCGCTGGATACTCATGTTCGACGCCGTAACCTGCGCCATTCCTGGAGCCAAGCGCGCGCGGCAGGCCGAGGAGAACGTCGCGGCCGCCGGTCTTCCGCCACTCGACGATTCCGTCATGACGCGCGTTCGAGCGCTTTATGACGAGCGAATTCGTCCTCTCGTGCATCATTATTGGTGATGAAGAAAGGCCGGTTCAGACGATTCTTCTTCGTGGGAGCGCTCGTCGTCGTCGGGCCGATGTTTTCACTTCTCGCGCTCGAGGTCGGGGCGCGGATCATCGAGCGCGGTCGCCGTCATCCGCCCGGGTCGTCGCTGACGGCGCCGCTGCTTCGGCCTAATCCGAACGGCACCGGCTCGTTTCGCAACATTCCTGATCTGAGATTGACGGCCATCGTCAAGGGTCGGACGATCGATTTCTCGACGAACGGATTCGGCATGCGCTGGCGTGACGTCGCTTTGCGCAAGGCGAACGGCGTCAAACGCATCGCGGTGCTCGGCGATTCGTTCGTTTACGGTTGTTGGGCGGGCAGTCCGGCCAGGACGTTTGTTGGAGTCCTCGATCGCGAGCTTGGAGAGCCATACGAGGCGCTGAACTTCGGCGTGTCCGGATATGGCTTCGACGACATGGAGCTCATGTTGCTGGAGGAGACGCTGCGATTCGCGCCCGATTACGTCCTTGTCGCGAGTTACAACGGCAATGATTTCCGGGACACCTGGCTCGGGCTCGACAAGTTCGTCATTCGCAATGGAGCGGCGGATCTGGATCCCAGGATCCTCGACAGGATTCCCGCGTGTTGTCGATCGCGCGAATATCCCACGCCACAGCAGGCGTTCGACGACTCCATCGTTCGCAGACATGCCTCCCTTTTCGCCTCGGGCCGGTTGCTTATGCGTTTGTTCGGTTTGCAGAATCGACGTATGCGCTTTCAGGCGCTGCCGGGATTCACGACCGAGACATTCTGGTCTCGGCAGCCGTGGCCGCCGGTCGCGTTCGAGGCGAAGGACTTGGCGCTCGAGACGCTCGAGCGCATGCGTGCGATCGCGGTCGCTGGCGGAGCGCGCTTCGGAGTCGTCTGCATTCCTTTCAAGGATCAGGTTTATGCCCGTCATCAATCCGGTCGAAACTGGGACATCGCCTATCCCCAGATCTACGTCAAAATCTGGGCGAGAGAGCGCCAGGTTCCGGTGCTGGATCTGCTTCCATTGCTCAGGGAGCACGTGGCGGAGAACAACGATGATCTCTATCTCGGCGGAGACACGCATTTCGAGGACCATGGACACGATGTCGTCGGGCGCTTGATGACGCGTTGGTTCTTGCGTGAGATGAGGTGAGCGTTGGCGTCCGAGACTAGGGGACGAGCAGTAGCTTGCCGCTCGTGCGTCGTGCTTCGAGATCGCGATGTGCCTGCGCGGCCTCGCCCAGCGGCAGCTCGCGGTCGATGTGAACGCTCAAGCGACCCTGGCGCACCCATTCGAACAGGTTCGCGGAGCGTTGCAGAAGCTCGGCACGGGTTGCCGTATAGTGGCCTATAGTCGGTCTCGTCAAGAACACGGATCCCTTGTTCGAAAGAACGAGCGGGTCGATGGGCGGAACGGCGCCGCTCGCGTTGCCGAAGAGAACCAGCATGCCGCGCGCGGCAAGGCAGTTCAGGCTCTTTTCATACGTCGATCGGCCGACACCGTCGTAGACGACCTCAACGCCGCGTCCAGCGGTGAGATTTCGCACCGCCTGCTCGAAGTCGTCACGGTCGTAGCGAATGACGTCGTCAGCGCCGGCGCTGCGCGCCATTCGCCCCTTGTCGTCCGAGGATACGGTGCCGATGACCCTCGCTCCGCGCATCTTCGCCATCTGGCATAGGAGCCGGCCCACTCCGCCGGCCGCCGCGTGCACGAGGCACGTGTGGCTGTCTTCCAGCGGAAAAGTCGATGCGGTCAGATAGTGAGCCGTGAGGCCCTGCAATATCACAGCCGCGGCGATACGCGGGTCGATTCCCGCGGGAACGACGACGAGGCGTTCGGCGGCGACCGCGACGTGCTCGGCGTAGCTTCCCAGCGGACCCGCGAAGGCCACGATGTCGCCCGCTTGCACGGAACCGACGCCCTCCCCGACGGCCTCGACCCGCCCGGCGGCTTCAACGCCCGGAATGAAAGGCGGTTCGGCCGGCCGGTAGAGTCCCGTGCGGTGATAGACATCGATGAAGTTGACTCCCGCGGCTGCGACGCGGACGATCGCTTCGCCGCCGCGTATCGTAGGATCGTCGATTTCCTCGAGGCGCAGAACCTCGGGTCCGCCGTGCTCGTGAATGCGGATTGCTTTCATGATCGCTGGCGCCGGCTCTGCATTCGTCCGGTCGGATGCTACTCGACTCGATCGTCGTCTTTCAAGCGACTCCGTGCCATTGTGCCATTGGAGAAACAGCGTATCCTCGTCATGCGGTCTCGCCGTGGCGTAAAAGAATGCGCCGGAGATCTCGATCCAGTGGCATCGATACGCTTCGGCTATCGATCCGTGCCGGGTTTATGCGCGCGCCTTCTTTCAGGTCAAGCCGATGCCGGCGGCGTTTCGCCATGGTATTCTTCGCTGCAAACAGGGCGGCTTCGCGGAGCGTCGGACCGGGCGGAATGATGAAATGAAGAGCCATGAGTCGTGATGGGCGCCTGGATTGCCAAGACCTGCTGATAACCGAGATATGCGCGTCAATTTCATGAAGCGTGTCGACCAGTGGGCCGGCGGATTCGGCTGCCTCGTTCTGGACGTCGTCGAGCTTCTCATCGGCCGGTTGCGCCGCCGTACGGTCCCACATGAGCGCGTTCGTGTCGTCTTGATCACCAAGTACCTCGGCATGGGGAGCATCATCCTCGCCGCTCCGATGATCGCCAAGGTCCGGGCGCTGTACCCCGCGGCGCGCATCGTGTTCCTGACGTTTCGCGAGAACCGCGAGCTGGCGGAGATGCTCGGACATTTTGACGAGGTCATGACGATCGACACGAAGCGTCTCTGGCGTCTGGTCGTCGATACTCTGGCGGCGGTCTGGCGCCTGTGGCGCGCTCGGGTCGACGTGGTTTGCGATCTCGAGTTCTTCGCGCGTTTTTCGGCCGTGGTCGCCTACCTCTCCGGAGCCCGCACGCGGGCTGGTTACTGGTCGCGCATCGCCTGGCGCGGCAATCTGCTCACTCACCCCGTTTACTTCAACGCGACAAAACACATCACGCGTGTGTTCCTGGCCCAGGCCGAGATTCTGGGCGCGGCGATCGACGAAAGAGAGCCGCCGCGTCTGCCGAGACTGCCCCGAAACGAAGAAGCGGCGCGCGCCTATGGCGCGCTCGTCGCACGGGCCGGTTTCGACGCCGGCGGTCCGATGCTGCTCGTCAATCCCAACGCCAGCGAGCTGTGTCTGGAGCGCCGCTGGATGGCGGATCGCTTCGCGAGCGCCGTGAGCACGCTTCTCTCGGAGAATTCACGCCTGCGCTGTGTGTTCATCGGCGCATCCTCGGAGGCCGCTTATACCGAGTCCGTCGTAGAACAATGCCGTCCGCGCGATCGCGTCGTGAGTCTGGCAGGCCGTCTCGGCTTGGCCGAGCTGGCTGAAGCTCTACGCGGAGCGGCCCTTTTCTTAACCAACGACTCCGGACCGCTTCACCTGGCGACGCTCGTCGACACGCCTTGCGTGGCGATTTTCGGGCCGGAGACGCCCGGACTTTACGGACCTCTCGGCGTTCGACAGAAGGTCCATTACGCCGGCGTTTACTGCAGCCCGTGCCTCAACGTCTACAACTCGAAGACGGCGGCCTGCAACGGACGCAACGTGTGCGTGCAGGCGATCGGTCTCACGCCCGTGATCGAGACGTGCCGTGCGCTTCTCTCTTCGCATAGCGAGCATCGGGCGGGCCAGACGGCGGCGGTCGCGGCGTGGCGATAGTCTGCCCGTTGTGCGATTCGCCATCCGCTGCAACGCGCCGCGGCCGGGGCGGTCTGAGCCTGCGCGCGTGCGACGATTGCGGCTCGCGTTATCTCGACGTCGCGATTCACCCCTACCGTCCCGCAGCAACCTATGATGATGAATACTTCACGCCCTGGGACATGCGACCCGGGAGCCCGAGTTGGATGCAACGCGAGGAGACCGCCGGGATGCGATTGGATCTGCTCATCTCGATGGGCGCCGCCGGGCGTCTCCTCGACCTCGGCTGCGCCGGCGGATACCTCGTGGCGGCGGCGCTCGCTCGCGGCTTCGACGCTTTCGGCATGGATATCTCGTCTCATGCCGTCAGCGTCGCCAGGAGCGTCGCGCCGGATCGGATCAAGCAAGGCGTCATCGAGGAGGCGTCCTACCCCCCGGCGTCGTTCGACGTGATCACGGCCTTCGACGTCGTCGAGCACCATCCCGATCCCGCCGCCCTGCTGCGGCGAGTCGCCGAGGTCTTGAGGCCCGGCGGCGTTTTTGTCGTGACTGTCCCTGATCTTGACAGCCTGACGGCCCGACTCATGGGCGCTTCGTGGCCGCATTACAAGGAGGAGCATCGCTTCTATCCGACGCGAGCGGCCTTTCGTCGCCTGCTGGCGCGCACCGGGCTCGGACTGGCGAGAGAGACGGGCGCGCGCAAGCGCCTTTCGCTGGCATATCTGGATCCGCTGCTCCGGGCGTATCCTGTCCCGGCGCTCACGCGTCTTTCGGCTTTCGTTTTTCGGACGCTTCCTCGCGCATTGCGCGAGGCGCGCTTCACGGTGACGATCGGCGAGCGGCTTTACGTCGCGCGGCGGGAGGCGTGAGCGTCCCCGGGGATTTTCGAAGATGAAGCGCGTCCTGCTCCTCAATCCGCCGGCGCCCGACCTCGTCGTTCGCGACTATTACTGCAGCAAGACGACGCGCTCGAACTACATTTTCGAGCCCGTGGATCTGCTCATGCAGAGCGGACGCCTGGCGCGGCACTTCGACGTCGCTGTTCTGGACGCCGTGGTGGATCGCCTCGACGAGGAAACTTGTCGCCGGAGGATCCTGGCTCTTCGACCCGATGCGATTTTGTTCCTGACGGGAGCCGTGAGCTGGAATTATGATTTTCCTTTTCTCAGGGACGTCAAGGAACGCCTGGGCGGAACAACGACCTTCATCGGCAGCGGCGACGTGTTTCTGGACGACACGGAGCGTTGGCTGGAGGAGAATCCCTTCATCGACGCCGCCATCCTTGATTTCGTCAACGACGACGCGACGCTGTTTCTTCTCGGCCGCAAGGACGCCCTCGAGACGATCGTGTTCCGCGCCGGCGGCGTGATACGCGCGGCGCGCCGGCCGCGCGCGCGGGGCGCCGCCTTCGAGTGCCCGCTGCCGCGGCACGACTTGTTCGTCAACCCGCGCTATCACTTCAGCTTCGCTCGCTCGCGGCCTTTCGCCACGGTCCTGACGGACTTCGGATGTCCTTACTCATGCAGCTTCTGTGTCATGAGCGGTTTGGGTTTCAAGTTTCGCGGCGTCGACAACGTGATGGAAGAGCTCAGGCGGCTCAAGGCCGCCGGCGTGCGCGAGATCTTCTTCATCGATCAGACCTGGGGTGTCCGCCGGGAACGCAACCTCGCGCTTTGCCGTCGCATGACGGAGGAACGCCTGGATCTCGGTTGGACGACGTTCACTCGCGTCGATGTCTTCACGCCGGAAATCCTCGCCGCCTGGCGCCGGGCCGGCTGCCACACGCTCATCCTCGGAGTCGAGTCGGCTTCGGCGGACACGCTCCAGGCATATCGCAAGGGTTATCACCGCGACAAGATTGCCCATGGGTTGAGAATGGTACGGGAGGCCGGCATCCGCACCGTGGGGACGTTCATTCTGGGCCTGCCCGAGGACACGCGCGAGACGGTCGAGGCCACGATTCGGCTGGCATGCGCGCTGCCCCTCGATTTCGCCTCGTTCAGCGTCGCGGTGCCGCGTTTTGGCACGCCGCTGCGCGAGCAGGCGCGGGCCGAGGGTTTGATCGGCGATACGCGCGTCATGGATCAATCCGGCGCCACGGTCGCCATGGCCACGCGCGTCCTGACTCGAGAAGAGGTACGGCGTCTCACACGCAAGGCTGTGCTGCGTTTCTACCTCAGGCCGAGCTATCTGATACGACGGGCGCTTTCGACGCGATCGTGGTGGGAGCTGATCACGCAGGCCCGCGAGGGTCTGGCCCTGGCCGCGCGCAATATCGGCTTCCGATAAGGCAACAACCGCCGCGATCGTTGCGGCATGGAGTCCGACGTTCAGAACTCGACGTTGATGCCGGCAATGGGCAGGAGTCCCGCCTGGTATTCAAACTCACGCTGCCGTGTGTTGGAGTTCCAGGTTTCAAAGCGAATGTTCTTGCGATCGTAGACGTTGTCGACCTCGATATACGCCACGAAGTTGCCCCAGCCAAAGGAGAATCGGCGGTCGAGGCGCACATCGAGACGATGGTAGAGAGGCGCGCGCTCGGCGTTGATTCGGTTGAAGTCCAAAACCATGCGGTTCTGCGCGCGCGACTCATCTGCGATTAAAGGCGTCATGGGCGGCCCCGAGGAATAACAGAAGTGAGTGGAGATCTCGAAGCTCGGCGTGATCTTCACTCCTCCGACAAGTTGAAAGACATGCGGTAGATCGACGTCGGCGAGACGACGCACGCCGTCGAGCGCCACGTGCTCGGTCTTTGAGAAAGCGTAGCTGACCTGCCCGTAGAAACCGCGGCGGAACTTTTTCTGGAGATACAGCTCGACGCCGCGCGCCCGCCCTTCTCCGCTGCTGACGAGCGGCGCCAGGAAGAGCGAGATATCGAACTCGTTTCCTTTGTTGGCGAGCGAGAGGTAGGGGAAATCACGGGCGACGGGATAGTCGGAGTAGCGCTTGTCATAGGCCTCGATCGTGAGCTTGACGTCGGACGACGGATAGTACGCCGCTCCGGCGACCACGTGATCGGCGCGGATCGGCTCGAGCGCCAGGTTCTCCGCGTGAGATTTCATGTAAACGAGCGCGGGCATCTGATAATAGCGGCCTACCGACGCGCTTAGATCGATTCTGGAGAGCGGATGAAAGACGATACTGGCGCGCGGCGCGACGGTCGAGGAGGCGTTGATGTCGAAGTAATCGTAGCGTCCACCCAGCGACAGGGTCGCCCATTTCGTGAGCGGCCTGCTGAAATGCAGGTAGGCGTCGCCGCTCATGGCGCTTGAACGCTCGTCGAACGTGTAGGCGTTGACGCGAGTCGGATCGGTCGAGTAGGGGTCTTCTTCACCGAGCGGACTCGCGCGCTCAAAATCGACCGACTGTCGTTTCATCGACCATCCTGTCCGCAACATGGTGGCGCCGAGACTGAAGGCGAGATCGTGCTTCAATGACAGTTGGCGCTCGCGCGAACGATTATCCGACACGAGCGCTCCGCCAAGCTTGAGATCCCGGGCGACTGTGTCGTACGCGGTCAGGGAGTGGGCGACCGAGACGGTGGAGGCGCCGGTAGCGCCCATCAGAGCGCGCCAACTCAGGCCGGTCGTCGTTCGCCAGCCGGTCTGGTCGGCGTCCAGGGTGTTCGTGTCATCTTCGTCCTGATCCTCGACGCGGACGCGTATGTCCTCCCAACCGCCGAGGCTCATCAAGCTCAGTTTGTTGCGATCGTCGAGGTCATAGACGAGCTTCGTCTGGTAGTTGGCGTAGACCGGCATGCCCGAGGCGTCGAAAGCGCCGGCGATCAGGTCGACGTAGCTGCGCCGACCGCTTGCCATCCACGAACCGCGGCCGCCGAGCGGACCCTCCAGGACGAATCCCGCGCCGGCCATGCTGAGATCGAACTCGCTCGCGAAGCGCCTGCGGTTGCCCTCGCGCAGCCACACCTCGAGCACCGACGAAAGACGATCCCCATACTGAGCGGGAAAGCCGCCTGCCATGAACGAGACGTCTCCGACCAGCTCGGCGTTCACCATCGAGACGCCGCCGGTGGCGGCGCCGAGTGATCCGAAGTGACTGAGTCCGGGCGTCTCGATGCCGTCGACCAGAACGAGGTTCTCCGCCGGGTTTCCTCCACGGGAGACGACGTCGTTGCGCATGTCGTCCCGGGCGATGAGGCCGGGCAGGCTCTGGACGAGACGCGTGATGTCGCCGCCGAACGCGCCGGGCGCGCGGCGCAGCTCCTCATAGGACATGCTGAACGCGCTTGAAGCCGTATCGCCCGATCGGCTGAACGACGACGCCTGCACGTCCACTTCCTCGGTGAGTCTCGGCGCGGCCTGCATGCGAATCGTGATCAGCGTATCCCGCCCGCGCGTCACGACGACGTCCGTCTCGATTTTCGGGAAGTAGCCCGTCCGGGTCGCAAACAACCGATGGGAACCGGCCGGGACGCCTTGAAGCTCGAAGCGCCCGTCGGCGTTCGTCTCCACGCTTTGTCCGACGTCATCCATCGTGACGACGACCCCTGCCAGCGGCGCTTGTATCGTCTCATCCATGATCACGCCGAGGATGGCGCCTGAACGCCGTTCCTCGTCCGCGCTCGCGTTGATCGTCACGAGAACGCATGCTGCGATCGCCGCTTTCGAGGCGAATGAACTTGTCATAGAGAAATACGTCCTTTCCGTGGCGCGTAGGCGCCGTCGGCGGCGCCGTAGTTGACGGCGACAACATTACAACATGAATGTTGACGTTGTCAATATCCCGGCGCCGGACGGCGTGGGAGCTCCCAAGCGGCGGCGTGCGCCGCAAGGCGCTTGCCCGATTCATGGAACAAACGCCGGACTTCGGCTCTCCGATCCCTTTTTCGGGCGGATAAGGGCGCCGGATGATGCCGCCGCTCAGATCGCGGAACGTAGAATCGTGATCGCGGCGTCGACGTGCTTCTTGTCGATGATCAGCGGCGGCATGAGTCGAATGGTCGCCGGCCGCGGGGAGTTGAGAAGGAGCCGTTTCTTCAGACAATCGGCGACGACGTCTTCGCCGGCTTTGCCCTCGATGTCGAAGGCGACGAGCAGGCCGCGGCCGCGGATGTCGCGGATCTTGCCGTCCTTTTCCATCTCGCGGAGACGAGCGATGAGATATTCGCCCATGCGCGCCGCATGCTCCCAGAGTTTCTTCGCCAAAATTTCCTTGAGCACGGCCAGACCCGCGGCCATGGCCAGCGACTGACCCGTGTATGTCCCGCCCTGATCCCCTTTTTCAAAGACACAGAAGCGTTGTTTCGCGAGAAGAGCCGCCAGCGGAAAACCTCCGCCGATGCCCTTGCCGAGCGTCATGATGTCGGGTTCGACGCCGAAGTGCTCGTGGCCGAAGAGCCGGCCGGTGCGGCCGTAGCCGGTTTGGATCTCGTCCAGAATGAGCAGAATCCCCCGCTCGTCGCACAGCCGCCGCAGAGAGCTCATGTATCCGACGTCGACGGGATTGACGCCGCTCTCGCCCTGGATCGGTTCGAGCATGATCGCGACGGTCTTGTCGTTGATCGCGGTTTCGAGCCGGGCGAGATCGTTCAAGGGAACATGGATGAAGCCCGGCACCTTGGGCTCGAACAGATCCTTCCACTGCGGCTTGCCCGTGGCCGACATCGTGGCCAGCGTACGGCCGTGAAAACTGTCGAGCGCCGTGATGATCTCGTAGGCGCCGCTTTTGTGCGTCTTGCCGTACTTACGCGCGAGCTTGATGGCGCCCTCGTTGGCCTCGGCGCCGGTGCTCACGAAAAACACCTTGTCCATGCAAGTGTGGCGCAGGAGCAACTCCGCGAACTGAATCTGGGTCCGATTATGAAAGGCCGGGCTGGCGGATACGAGCTTGCGCGCCTGCTTGCTCAGCGCCCGTGTCATGGCCGGATGCGAGTGCCCCAGGCAGGTCACGGCCCAACCGCCGACGAAGTCGAGATACCGATGGCCGTCGGTATCCCAGAGATACATGCCCTTGCCGCGCTCCATGACGATGGGCGGCTTGGTCGTGACAAACATCAAGTATTTTTCGGCCGCTTCGAGCAGCCCGCGCGTGTTCATCGTGGTCGTCCTCTGCCGGAGAGCGCGCCCGCCCTGGGCGCATGAAGGCCGGCCTGGCCACGGACACTAGCGGCTTGAACGGCACGAGTCAAGCGGAGCGCCGAGACTGCGCGCCTTTGCCGGAGAGCGAGGCTTGAGAAGGCGCCGGTGATAGACTTGATGTCCCGCAAGCGTGCCCGGGACGCGCGCCGGCAACTTGCGGCATGAAGAGCAAGCGGCGTTGAGAGGAAAGGAAGATCAAGGAATGCGACTCAGGCTGGCGCTGCCGAAAGGCAGCCTGCAGGCATCCACGCTACGCCTGTTTCAGAACGCGGGCTATAACGTGTCCGTCTCGGATCGCTCTTATTACCCGGTTTTCGACGATCCCGAGATCGAGGCCATGCTTATCCGCGCGCAAGAGGTCTCGCGTTACGTCGAGCAACGCGTTCTCGACGCCGGCATCACCGGCAGCGACTGGCACGCGGACAGCGGCGCCGATCTCGTCACGGTCGCCGAACTGGTTTATTCCAAGCAGAGTTACAGTCCTTGTCGCTGGGTTCTGGCCGTGCCGAACGATGCGCCGTTTCAAAAGCCCGAGGATCTGGCCGGCAAGCGCGTGGCCACGGAACTGGTCAACGTCACTCGGAGCTTTTTTGAGAAACGCGCCGTTTCGGTCGAGGTGCAATTCTCGTGGGGGGCGACGGAGGTCAAGCCGCCCGACCTGGCGGACGCCATCGTCGAGATCACCGAGACCGGCAGCTCGTTGCGCGCCAATCGCCTGCGCGAGATCGCGACCGTTCTGGAAGTGCGCAATCTCTTCATCGCCAATCGTGATGCCTGGGAGGATCCCTGGAAGCGGAACAAGCTCGAGAATTTGGCGTTGCTGCTTTCGGGCGCGCTGTCCGCCGCGGACAAGGTCGGGTTGAAGATGAACGTTCGTCGCGATCGGATGGATGCGGTGCTCAAGGCGCTCACGGCGCTGCGGCGGCCGACGGTGAGCCCGCTTTCGGATCCCGGGTGGGTGGCGCTCGAGACGATCATCGATGAGCGCACCGTGCGGGACATCATTCCGGAGCTGAAGCGCGCCGGCGCCGAGGGCATCGTCGAATATCCGCTCAACAAGCTCGTGTACTGATCAGTCGTAATGCTCGCCGAAGATGCGCTCCCAGCGCGTCAGATCTCCGGTCTCGAGCGACAGGCTCGTCAGCTCTCCCTGAACGTTGAGCAGGGCCAGGGCGTTCAGCGCCGCGTCACCGATTCCCAGGGAGCGCAGGCGATCACAGTAGTCGGAGTTGGCCGTCCGGCACTCGTGCAGCAACGCGAGAAGCTCCCCAAGGCCCCAGTCCGCCGCATGGCCGCGTTTGTGTCGGAAGTACTGCGCCATGAGATACATCGAAACCGTGCGGTAGGTTGATTCCTCGGAGCTCATGAAGGGCAGGTGTGTGGCCAGCATGGGCCGCAACTTGTTCAGAATCGGGCAGCCACTCGCCACCATGTAGATGCCCAGCAGGGCGCCGGCGCCTTCCTGCAACGTCGTGCGTTTCATGTAGCGCCGGGATTCTCCGGCCTGAACGTGCACCTCCACCTCCTCGAACGAACGCCAGTCCTTGAGGAAACACACCGCGTCGACCATCTCCCGAGCGATGGGACAGTGAGGCTGGAGCGAGGGATCGAGCGGGCAGTTGCGACATCGCCGATATTCAAGCGCCGTCCACTCGGGATAAGCGTTTCGCTCCGGCGAGACGATTGCAAGAGTCGCGTGCCGCAGAGTGATGCGGAAGATCTTTCGAGCGCCGTCGGGAAAATAGAACGCGTAGCGATACTGGATTCTACGTTCCGTCGATTCTGGGGTCGCCATGATTCCGTCTTTCCGCCTGACCAGAGTCTCGCGGATGCCTGCGTTTCATAGACGCGCCAAGCGTAAGCGGCGCCTGCGATCGAGTCAAGATACGACACGCCGCCTCGGACCACGTGTCATGGCGCCAATGGGCGTCGTGTCTCAGACGGATCCGCCGGCTTCGGTGCAGGGCCTGGCATGATTTCCACAACCACGAACCGCGTGGCCGCTGGACGGGACAATGAGATTAGACGGGGCTTAAGCGGCGTGATATTTTATCGTTAGTAAAGAAAACGACCGTCAACTCGGCGAACCCTGATCTAGCGCGGAATGTCGCGTGTGTGATCGATGCGAAATGATCAACGAGCCGGCGCGCCGGTTCCGTATTCCGACAGACAGCCGCCAGAAGCAAGCGGGCGGCTTCTCGCCATGCCGCGACCGGCGAGAGCAAGGTCGATCTCGCCGCGCGCTTCCAAAAGGCGTATCCGGAGCAACGGATGTTCCGCAGGGTCCGTTCACAAGACTCGATTCGTCGGGATGAGGATCTCGGCGCATGATCGCGCGGAGCAGGCCGGAGGAGCGTGATGGCACCGGAAACGTCGTTCGACGCGTCGCGCGGTAATCCGCGGTTCGAAGTCGACATCCACGTCGACTGCGAGTCGCGGGGCATGTTCGTCTCCAATCGCGTGATGAACATCAGTCGGGGCGGACTCTTCATCGCGAGCGACGAGCCTTTCCCGATCGCTTCCGAGGTGTTGCTCAGATTGTCTTTGGGCGATCATGCAACCATCGAGGCGCGCGGGAAAGTGATCTGGAACTATGATCTGCCCAAGGACTCGATTCGTATCACTTCGGGTTCCGGGATCAGATTCATCGATCTGACTCCGGAGAACCGTGGAAAACTCGAGCGATACCTCGAACATCTATGCAAGGTCCAGGCTCGACAAGACGACGCCTGATCGTCCGAGACGGCTTTCACTGCGCGGGCGTGAGGCGCACGACGTGCCCGCCTCCAGGCGCCAGGCGCGCGGTCAGCCTGTCCGCGCCCGTCACGACGCGGATCTCTTTCATCAATCGGTCCGGGAACTCGTCCGCTTCATAGGCATCGGCCCAGATCTCGGCTTGATACCGTCGTGGTCCGAGAAAGCCGAGCGGAATCTCCAGGTCGCGCGCGTCCCAGTCGGTCATGCTGCCGAGGTACCAGTCGTCGCCCGAGCGGCGGGCCACGGTGATGAAATCGCCCACTTGACCGTGAATGACCTTCGTGTCATCCCATGTCGTTGGGACGACTTTCAAGAAATCCGTTCCGGCCGGGCTGCTGCGGTAGCTGTACGGGCTGTCACAGAGAACCTGCAGAGCGCTTTCATAGACCACAAGCATGGCAAGCTGGTGCGCGCGCGTGCCCATGACGAACGTGCCCGTCGTGTCGTTCGTCGGACGGAACGTCTCCTTCGTTTTTTGCCGGAATCCTCCCGGAGTGAAATCCATCTCTCCGAGCAGGCCGCGCGTGAACGGCACGGTCACGTTATGATCGGGCGTGACGCGGGCGCTCCATTTATTGTACTCGTTGCCGAGCACGCCCTCGCGGGTCACGAGGTTGGGATAGGTGCGACTGAGACCGGTCGGCTTGTAG
The DNA here is from genome assembly GCA_016934575.1 of Vicinamibacteria bacterium. Taxonomy (GTDB): domain Bacteria; phylum Acidobacteriota; class Vicinamibacteria; order Fen-336; family Fen-336; genus JAFGSN01. The sequence goes on along the minus strand of JAFGSN010000108.1, from coordinate 45,312 downwards.
GCGCCGTGGAAATCGACGACGAGACGATGCTCGGCCGCCTTCTTCGCCACGCGAGCGTAGAAGCGCGCCATCTCCTGGTCGTCACGGTTCATGAAGTCGATTTTGACTCCGTGCACGCCCCATTTTTCATAGAGCGGAAACGCTTCATCCATTTGTTCGTTCACGTGGCCCCAGTGCAGCCACAGGATGATCTTGACTCCGCGCTCTTTCGCATAGGCGATCAAACCGGGCAAGTCCAGCTCGGGGATCGCCGTCGTGATCCGGCTCGTCGGATGGGCGGCCCACGTCGTGTTGAACGCTCCATCGGCGAAGGCCGCGCCGTACCAACCCTCGTCGACGAGCTGGTATTGCCAGTGCATCTCGCCGGCCAGGTCGACGAAGTACTGCATCGTCTTCGTGTTCATTCCGACTTTGAAGGACACATCCGGAGCGTAGCTGCTGCTCCACCAGCGATCCCAAGCCGCTTTGCCGGGCGTGACCCAGGACGCATCGAAGCTCGCGGGATCGTTGAGGTTCTGGATGATGTCGGATTCGACGAGCGCTCCAGGCCGATCTCCGATCATGACCACGCGCCACGGGGAGGACCGCGGCGCCCTGGAGCGCACGGCCACGTCGGGCTCGTCGGGACGGGGGGAGAGTCGGGTGAGAAGCGTGTGCGGTCGATCGCCCGCCGGCGTGAAGTACATGCCGGCCCAATCCGTCAAGGCGGCCTCCGTGAGCGCGATCCAGACGGCGGGCGCGATTTTTATAAGCATCGGGCATCCGTAGACCTGGTTCGTTGCGAGCTGGCCGAGCTTCATCCGGTTGAATTCCGCTTCCTGCGGCGAGTGGAAACCGCCGTATGTCGCGGCCCAGACCGTGACGTCGTCGGGAAAACAAAACGCCGCGCGTTCCGCCTTCAGCTCGAAACCACCCCAGGATTCCGGAAGAGCGTACCGATAGGCAAAGCCGTCATCGTAGGCCCGGAACGATAGGTTGATTCGGCGGCGCGGTTCACGCGTTTCTCGCAACTCCAGCGTCAGCTCGTTACAGTGATTGACGACGGTCTTGCGTTTGCCCCAGACACGCTCCCACGTTTCCTGGATCGTGCGCCGGGAGACCTTGTCGATCGTGAGGTCCGCGGCTAGCGGCGGACCGTCTTTGAACTCCAGGCGCAGATTGGAATCCAGCAGCACGTCGCTGCCCCGATACCGGACTGTATAGGCAAGCTGTTTATCGGAGGAGTCGTGTCCGGCGCCATCATCGCGGCCGACGGTCAACGTCACGTCGCCGTTTGGGGAAGCCAGCGTCTCTGATTCGCTTGCATGCGCCGGACCGGTTCCAGGAAGGAGAAGACCGGCCGCCGTTATCACGAATAGCGTGAGCATGTTCAGGCGCATCCTAGGTACCGCCTTTCTTCAGTGTCAGCACTGATCAACGAAACGTCTGCGCCGCCGTTTGCGCCCAGGCGAAGAGACGCTCTGGAAACACGCCGAGCATCAGGACCGCCAGAGCGCAGAGCGCGATGACGAGGCCCGCGGCGCCCGTCACGTTCGCCCAACGGTCTTCGTCTTGCGGCGGTTCCATGTACATCGCCACGACAACCCGCAAGTAGTAATAGGCCGAGACCGCGCTCATCAGGAGACCGACCAGCGCCAGAACCGCATGATCGGCGGAGATTGCGGCGGCAAAGACGCGCAGCTTGCCGATAAAACCGGCGGTCAGCGGCACGCCGGTCAGCGATACGAGAAAAACCGCCATCGCGGCGGACAGGAACGGCCGGCGTCGCGCCATGCCGGAAATGTCGGCGAGCGTCAAGGGTTCCTTGCCATCCTTGGCCAGTACGGCGAGGACGCCAAATGCGCCCAGGTTCGTGACGGAGTACGCAACGAGGTAGATGAAGACCGCCGCCGCGGCCTGTGGCGGTTGCGACACCAGAGCCGTCATGACATAACCCGCATGAGCCACGGAAGAGTACGCGAGCATCCGCTTGAGGTCGCGCTGAGCCAGGGCGCTCACGTTGCCGACGATCATCGTTAGCACGGCCAGCGCGGCCAGAAGCGGGATCCAGCGATCCGCCAGCGGAAAGAGGGCGCCGTGGAAGACGCGCGTGAGCGCGCCGAACGCCGCCACCTTGACGGCCGTCGACATGAAGGCCGTAACGCTCGTCGGCGCGCCTTGATAGGCGTCGGGTGCCCAGGAGTGGAATGGAACGGCCGCGATCTTGAAGCCGAATCCGACGAGCAAAAAACCCGACGCCAGCAGGGCGCAGCCGACATTCCCGCCCAGCGGCGAGGCCAGAGTTGACGCGATCCGGTCGAACGTTGTGCCGCCACTCACGCCATAGAGCCAAGCCACGCCATAGAGGAAAAAGGCCGACGAGAACGCTCCGGTCACGAAGTACTTGAGCGCCGCCTCCTGACTGTCGCTCCGCGCGCGCCGGGAACCCGTCAGCGCGTAAAGCGCAACCGACATGATTTCGAGAGAGATGAAAAGTGAGATCAGCTCCACCGAGGATACGAGGCCCAGCATGCCGGCGATCGCAAACATGATGAGCGCGTTTTGCTCGCCCCGGTCCTGATCAATGGCGCGGAAGTACGCCGTCGAGAGCGGCAAGGCGAGCATGCCGACGACGAGCACCAGCGCTTGCAGGGCGACGGACCATGTATCGCTGACCACGCTCCCCCCGGTGAGCGGAGAGCATGCCGGGCAGCCGATTCTCACCGGTAGGCTGAACGTGACGAGCAACGCGGCCGCGAGGCCGGTCAGGCAGACGCTCTGCGTGCGCGAGCGTCCCGCGCGCGGCGTGAAGGCGTCGATCACGAGCGCGACGACGCCCGTCAGCGCGACGATCAGCGCCGGGAGGGCCGGCCGGAAGTCGATCGTCATCGCGCATCCCCCGAGGGAGAACGCGTCTCCATCGAGACTTTATGCACGAGAATGTTCACGGTCGGCGTGATTTTTCGGGTGAAGAGCGGGCTGGCGACGCCCATGAAGATCGTCAGCACGACCAAGGGCACGAGGACGAACGCCTCACGCGCCGTCAGGTCCCGGAGACATGAGTTGGATGCGTGCTTCACCGGCCCGTGGAGGACGCGCTCGATCATCCAGAGCATATATCCGGCGGCGAGCACGATGCCCAGCACCGCGATGATCGTGAGGGCCGGGCTCTTGGGCCAGGATCCGACGAGAATCAGGATCTCGCCGACGAAGCCGCCGAATCCGGGCACGGCGATCGACGCCAGACCGACGAGCAGAAACAAGGCGGAAAACCAGGGCATGACGCCGCCGAGGCCTCCGAACTCGGAAATCTCGCGCGTATCACGCCGGTCATGGAGCATGCCGGCGATGATGAACAGCGCGCCGGTGGCGATTCCGTGATTGAGCATCTGGTAGACCGCGCCCACGACGCCGATGGTCGTGAACGAGGCGATTCCGAGCATGACAAAACCCATGTGCGCGATCGATGAATAGGCGATGAGTTTCTTGAGGTCGGTTTGAACGAGACAGACGAGCGCTCCGTAGATGATCCCGACGACCGCCAGGGCACCGATCCACGGCGCGAACCGCGCCGCGGCGTGGGGGAAAAGCGGAATCGCCAGTCTCAGGAAGCCATAGGCTCCCATCTTGAGCAGCACGCCGGCGAGGATCACCGAACCGGCCGTGGGCGCCTCGACGTGGGCGTCCGGCAGCCAGGTGTGAAGCGGAAACAAGGGGACCTTGACCGCAAAGGCCAGAGCGAAAGCGGCGAAGAGCCACATCTGCAACGCGGGATCGATCTCCACGCGCTGGAGGCTCGTGAGATCGAAGCTCGACTGGCCGCCCGCCTTGTAGAGCACGAGCAGCGCGACGAGCATGAGCACGCTGCCGGTCATCGTGAAGATAAAAAACTTGATCGCCGCATAAATGCGGCGCTCATGGCCCCAGATCCCGATGAGGAAGTACATCGGAATCAACGTCGCTTCCCAGAAGACGTAGAACAGGAGCAGGTCGAGCGCGCAGAAGACGCCGATCAAGCCCGCCTCGCACAGCAGCATGAAGACGTTGAACTCCTTGATGCGTGCGTCGATCGACGACCACGACGCAAGGAGCGCCAGCGGAGTGAGCAGCGCGGTGAGCGCCACGAGCCACAGGCTCAGTCCGTCGACGCCGACGTGATAAGAGACTCCATAGGCGGGAATCCACGCCTTTCTCTCGACGAACTGCATGGCCGGCGAAGCTGTGAAGCCGCGGATGAGCCCGAGCGCGAACCAGAAAACCAGGCCCGAGAACAGCAGCGCGGCGGTCTTCTGAAGGGTCTCGCGCTCGCGGGGGATCAGGGCGACGACCAGAGCTCCAGCGACCGGGAGCAGTATGAGCAGACTCAGCGTGTTGTTTTCCAAGTAACTCATCGTGGCCACAGCAGATAGACGACGAGCGCCACGGCGCCGCCGAGAACGAGCAAGGCGTGACCTCTGACGAGGCCGGTCTGCGCGGATCGGAGCGTCTCGGCCGCCGAGCCGACGGCTCGAGCCGTGGCGTTCACGGTTCCGTCGATCAGGAACGAGTCCACCGCGCGCCAGAGAATACGCCTGCCGCCGCTCACGAGAACCCGGCGGACAAAGGCGTTGTAGAGGTCGTCAAAGCCCCACTTGGCTTCAAGAGCACGCCGGATCCAGGGCAGCGCCGACGCCAAGCGGGCCGGCGTCTCTTTATAAAGAAGATAGAGATAGGCGGCGAGCATGATTCCAAAAAGAGACAAGGTCGTGGCGGCGTAAGGAATCCAGCGCACGGCGCGCGACTCGCTCGCGGCGCCGTGCATGACCGGCCGCAGCATGTCGGGAAGCGGGACGAAGCCGGCCGTCGCGGATCCGACGGCGAGGAGGACGAGCGGAATGGTCATCACCCATGGCGACTCGTGCGCATGAGCCGTCTTCTCCGCGTCGAGTCGAGAAGCGCCGAGAAACGCCAGGCAGACGAGGCGCGTGATGTAGACGGCCGTCAGAAGCGCCGCGAGAAGGGCGGTGACGAAGATCGCCGTCCGGCCGGTAGCAAACGTGCCCTCCAGGATCATGTCCTTGCTGAAAAAGCCGGCCAGGAAGGGCAAGCCGGCCAGGGACGCCGCGCCAATCACGAACGTCCAGAACGTCCAGGGCAGGCGTCGCGCCAGGCCGCCCATGCGTCGCATGTCCTGCTCGCCGCCCAGCGCGTGGATGACCGAGCCCGCGCTCAAAAACAGCAGCGCCTTGAAAAACGCGTGCGTCACGAGGTGAAAGACCGCCGCGCCGAAGGCGCCGACGCCGCACGCGAGAAACATGAATCCGAGCTGACTCACGGTCGAGTAGGCCAGAACCTTCTTGATGTCGGTCTGGACGAGAGCGATGGTCGCGGCCACGAAAGCCGTGAGGACGCCGATCACGGCGACGACGAGCATGGCTGTCTCCGACTGCCGATACAGAGGCGCGAGCCGCGCGACGAGATAGACGCCGGCCGTGACCATTGTTGAGGCATGGATGAGCGCCGAGACGGGCGTCGGTCCTTCCATGGCGTCAGGCAGCCAGACATGCAACGGCAGTTGAGCGCTCTTTCCGCAAGCACCGAGAAACAGAAGAAGCGCGATGACGGTGACGATCCCGAGCTCGCCGAGCCGTTCCGGCGCCAAGCCGCCGATGTGATCCGTGATCGACAGCAGATCGAGCGTGCCAAAGGCGTGGTAAGCCATGATCAGGCCGAGGATCAAACCGGCGTCGCCGACTCGATTGACGATGAAGGCTTTCTTGGCCGCGGCCGCGGCGTCAGGCCGTTTGAACCAGAATCCAATCAGCAGATAGGAGCACAGGCCGACGCCTTCCCACCCCACGAACACCATGAGCAGGTTCGTGGCCATGACGAGCAGCAGCATGAAAAAAACGAAGAGGTTGAGGTAACTGAAGTAACGCACGCGATCCTCGTCGCGCGCCATGTAGCCCAGTGAATAGACGTGGATCAGGAAGCTCACGCCGGTGACGACGAGCATCATCACCGAAGCCAGGCGATCGAGCAGAAGGGCTACCGGGATCGAGAGACCCGAGACGTCGATCCAATCGACAGCCAGGTAAGCTTGAAAGGGAAGGTAGGGGCCCTGTCGCTGCGGCAGATTCAGACTCTGCCGCTGCTGCTCGAGATCACGTCCCGCATCGCCGAGCATGAAGGCCGTCGCCACGGCGATGAGAAACGAAAGCAGCACCGTGCAGCAGGAGAGCACGCCGGCGCCGCGCTCCTCGCGGTCTTTACGGATCCAGTCGCCGAACAGGCTGAGCACCAGAAAGCCGCCGAACGGGAGCATGAGCGCCAGCCAGGGAAGCACCTCGATCGAGAAGACGCGCGTCAGGCCCTCGAAGAGCAATCGCGCCACGTCAGCCTCTCAACTCATCGAACGCGTCCACGTCGAGCGTGTCGCGCGCGCGTTGAAGCGCGATGACAATGGCCAGCCCCACCGCCGCCTCGGACGCCGCCACCGTCAGCACGAAGAGCGCCATGACGTGTCCGTCAACGGCCGCCCACGAACGGCTGAAGGCGACGAGCGCCAGATTGGCGGCGTTGAGCATCAGCTCGATGCACATCAGCACGGTGATGACGTTGCGCCGAAGAAGGACGCCGACCGCGCCGACGGCAAAGAGCGCCAGGCTGAGCGCCAGTGCGTGCCGGAGCAGTGTTTCGCTCAACGTCGCCTCCGGGCGAGCGCCAGGGCGCCCGCAAGAGCCGCAACGATGAGGACTGAAGTGGCTTCGAAGACGTAGACATAATCCTGCGAGAACAGTCGCCGGGCAAAGGCCTTGGCCGATCCGTCGAATGGGGCGGATTGAGGAACGAGCTCCGAGCCGACGAGAACCGCGCCGACCTGCAGGACGAGGAGTCCGGCGAAGAGCAAGGCAAGCGGAACGAAGCTGCGCGGACCGCCGCCGCCCTTTTCGCGGCGAACATCGAGCAGCATGATCACGAAGAGGAACAACACCATGACGGCGCCGGCGTATATGACGATTTGAAGCGTCGCCAGGATTGGCGAGCCCAGCAGGCCGTAGATCGCCGAAAGCGAACACAGGACGACGATCAGCGCAAAGGCGCTGCCAAGCGCGCTTTTTTGCAGCACGACGGCGAACGCGGCCGAAAATGCCGTGATCGCCAGCGCGTAGAACAGGATCGTTTCCGCCATCTCACCGTATCAGCCACAGAATCACGGCCGCCGTGCCCTGGATGCGCATGACGGCGGCCGGGACGAGCGCTTCCAGCCGAATCGCAATCCTTTTATACCCTCTCCACGTGATCGCCGCCACTCGAACTTAAGAAACGTCTTCATCGCTTCACCGCGTCAGCCACAGAATCACGGCCGCCGTGCCCAGGATGTGCATGACGGCGGCCGGGACGAGCACCTTCCAGCCGAATCGCATGAGCTGGTCATAACGCAGTCGCGGCAGCGTGCCACGAAGCCAGATGAACAAGAAGAGCAGCGCGCCGGTCTTGCCTCCGAACCAGAGCAAGCCGAGATTCACGCCGGCCGCGGACTGGAGCGAGACGAGCGGCGCGTGCCACCCGCCGAGGAAGAAATCGGTGGCGAGCACCGAGACGGTGATCATATTCACGTACTCGGCCATCTGCAGCAGGGCGAACTTCATCGAGGCGTACTCGGTGTGAAAGCCGGCGACCAGCTCGGCCTCGGCCTCGGGCAGGTCGAAGGGAAGGCGGCCGACCTCGGCCGTGGCGGCGAACAAATAAATCATGAACGCCGGAAGCTGTATGATTGCGTTCCAGCGATGAATTCCTCCCGCCTGACACGCGACGATGTCTTCGATGCGCAATGATTCCGCGAGCAGGATGGGGCCGACCCATGACAATCCGAGCGCCAGCTCGTAAGAGAACATCTGAGCCGAGCTGCGCAAGGCGCCGATCAGGGACCATTTGTTGTTCGCCGACCAGCCGGCCAGCACGATTCCATAAACGCCGAGCGTCGAGACCGCGAAGAGGTAGAGCACGCCGACGTCGAGGTGCGCGATCTGCAATGGAATCGGGCGCCCGCGCAGCCACTCGGGCAGCAGGTCGAACCGCGGCATCGTGACGGCGCCTCCGTAAGGAATGACGGCGACGGCCATGAGCGCGGTCGTGATCGCCACGGCCGGGGCGGCGATGAACGCCCATCGGTTCGCGGCTTGCGGGACGAATTCCTCCTTGAAGAAGAGCTTGATGCCGTCCGCCACGGGCTGGAACAGGCCGAGGGGCCCGGTGCGATTGGGGCCGAGGCGGAATTGCATGAAAGCCAGAAGCCGGCGCTCGATGTAGGTCATGACCGAGAACAGGCCGAGCAGGAACGCCACGACAGTGAGCGCCAGCGCGCTGCGGATCGCAAGCTCCTGCGGCCATGTGAGCGCGGTCATCGACCCGCGCCTCCGGCCGCGTCCTCGTACGTGTTCGCGACCTCTTTCCAGCAGCGCTTCTCGCGTACGTGGTATTCGTATTCGGCGCGGAACCTGGCGAGCGTCGAAGCGACGGGAATGACGGCGGCGTCGCCGAACGGGCACAAGGCGCTGCCGGAGATCGTTTCGCAGAGCTCCGAGAGCGTATCGAGATCGCTTGGCGCGCCCTTGCCTGATTCGATGCGATCGAGCAAACGCAGCATCCAGGCCGTTCCCTCGCGACAGGGGGTGCACTTGCCGCACGATTCCCGCCTGTAGAAACGCGTCAGTCTTTGCGCGACCCAGACCATGCACGTCGAGTCGTCGATGACGATGGCGCCGGCCGAGCCGAGCGCTGAACCGGCGCGGCTCAGGCTCTCGAAATCCATCGCCACGTCGATCTCTCCCGCCGTGAGCATGGGCGTCGAGGAACCGCCGGGGATCACGGCGCGCAATCGCCGCCCGCCGGGGATTCCGCCTCCGTATCCCTCGCCAAAGACGAGGTCTCGCAAAGTGATGCTTCCCATGGGCGCCTCATAGACTCCGGGACGGTTCACGTGACCGCTCACGCAATACAGCTTGGGACCGGCGTTGCGCTCCGTGCCGTAGGAGGCGAACCAGCCGGCGCCGCGATCGAGGATCAGCGGAACACAGCAGATCGTCTCGACGTTGTTGACGATCGTCGGGCAGTCATAGAGCCCTTTGGCGGCCGGGAACGGCGGCTTGAGCCGCGGCTGGCCGCGCTTGCCCTCGAGACTCTCGATGAGCGCCGTCTCCTCGCCGCACTCGTACGAGCCGGCGCCGCGGTGCAGATGGATCTCGACATCGACGCCGGTGCCGAGCACGTTGGGACCGACGAGATTCGCGCCGCGCGCTTCATCGAGAGCGTTCTCCAGGACATGGCAGGCTTCATGGAACTCGCCGCGCAGATAGACGTAGCACGCACGAGCGCGAATCGCGTGGGACGAGGCGACGATCCCCTCGATGAGCTGATGTGGATCGCGCTCGATCAGCAGGCGATCCTTGAACGTGCCGGGCTCGCCCTCGTCGGCGTTGACGCACAGATACCTCGGCCTCGGATCTCCGGCGGGAAGGAAACCCCACTTGACGCCAGTGGGGAAGCCGGCTCCGCCGCGTCCGCGCAGGTTCGAGAGCTTGACCGCTTCGACGATCTCCCCGGGCGGCGTCGTCAGGTGATCGCGCAGCCGCGCATAGCCTCCGCCGGCGCGGTACGTCGCCAGCGAGGTCGAATCCTTCTTGAAGACGTTGCGTAACAGGATCGGCTCGCCGGGGCTGCGCGGCCACTTGAGTGGGCGGCGCGAGAGGCGTCCAGCCAGCACGTCCTCGATCTCGCCTTTCTGAACGTTTTCGACCCATGCGCCGTTCACTTGAAGCGCCGGCGCGCCGCCGCAGGCCGCAAGGCATTCGGCGCTCGACACGGCGTGATCGCCCGCGGACGAGATTCCGTCTCCTTCGAGGCCGAGCTTGTTGCAGACGCCCGCGTATAGATCGTCCGCGCCGCGCAGCGCGCAGGACAGATTCGTACAGATCTCGATCCGCCGCCGTCCCGACGGCGTGAACCGAAACATGGTGTAGAAGCTGGCCGCGTCGTGCGCCTGCGCCGGAGTGACGCCGACAAGCGCGGCGACGTACTCGACGCCTTCGCGACTGATATGACCTTCTTGATCCTGCAGCAGATGGAGCGCGGGCAGGAGCGCCGAGCGCTTCTCGGGGTAACGAGCACGTATGCGCTCGAAGAGCGCCAGGTTCTCGGGTTTATATTCCACGGTCTTCGTCACCAATCGAGCGCTCCCGTCTTCCAGGCATAGGCAAAGCCGCCGCCGAGGATGCAGACGAAGAGCGCCATCTCAATCAGGCCGAATATTCCGAGCTCGCGGAACACGAGCGCCCACGGATAGAGGAAGGCCGCGTCCACGTCGAAGAGGATGAAGATCACGCACACCAGGTAAAACTTGACTGGAAATCGCGCGTGCGCCGTGCCGACTGGCGGCATGCCGCACTCGTACGTCGCGCTCTTCGCGGGCGTGGATCGCGGGCGGCCGATCAGATGCGAGAACAGAATCGTGAGGATCGCGAAGCCGGCGGCGATCGCGCCGAGCACGAGGATCGGGACATAGGAGGGAAGCGGCGAGCTGGCGGTCATGATCCTCCTCATTCGTCACGACTTGACGACATCCGGCGCAATGCCGGGGAAATATAACGTTCCCTTTGAAAGAGTGTCAATTGGAGGACATGGAATGAGGTCGAAGAATGAGCGCGTTACCGAAAAGGCGAGGCGGTTTGCGGATCGCTTTTCCCCATCACGCGCAACAAACCGTCAAGAATCGTGAGCGGATGCGGAGGACAGCCGGGTATGTGGAGGTCGACCGGGAGGACGGCTCCGACGCCGCCGCGCGCCTCTTCATGTCCCATGTAGGGTCCTCCCGAAATGGCGCAAGCGCCCACGGCGATGACGATGCGCGGCTCAGGCACGGCGTCGTAGGTTTTGCGCAACGCCAGTTCCATGTTGCGGCTGACCGGTCCGGTCACCAGCAGACCGTCCGCGTGGCGCGGCGAGGCGACGAACTGGACGCCGAATCGGCCGAGGTCCCAGGCTAACGTTCCAAGGACATTGATGTCGGCCTCGCACGCGTTGCATCCGCCGGCGCTGACCTGGCGCAGCTTGAGCGAGCGACGGAAGAGACGCCATTTGACGGGCGCGGAGGACGTCGCCGCTCGCCGGTCTTCGCGATCGACGACGAGGTCGGAACGCGAGCACGCCGCCATTCGGTAGTCTTGCGAGAACACGATCGCTTGACGTTCGCAGGCCGCGGCGCACTCGCCGCAGAAAAGGCAGAGGCCCATGTCGATCGCCGGCGCGTCCCCGACACGGATCGCTCCGGTCGGGCATGCCTCGGCGCACGCGCGGCAGCCGGCGACGCAGCGATCGGGAGAGAGCCGCGGCAATCCGCGATAACGATCGGAGATGACGGACTGGTCCGGTGGAAACGGCAGCGTGCGATGCCCCTGCTTGATACGCGCCGCGAGAATGTTGGCGATCGACATGGCTTCAGAGATCCTGTCCGCAGTATGAGAGGTTGAAACTCTTATTGCACAAAGGGAAGTCGGAGATCTGTTGGTCGCGCAAGGCAAGAGCCAGGCCCGACCAGTTATGGAAAGAGGGATCGACGACCTTGTAGCGAGCGACGCGGCCCTGATCGTCCGTCAAGGCGACGTGACAGATCTCGCCTCGCCAGCCTTCCGCAAGCGCCACCACCAGGCGTCGGCTTCGTAAAGACGAGAGCGGGCGGCGGTGCGGATCGGCCGGTAGATTCGCCAGTCGATTGTCGACGAACTTGATCGAAGCCTCGATCTCGCGCCGGCGCACAAGGGCGCGGGCGAGCACGTCTCCGTCATCCGCCGTGGCGATCGGTATCTCACGGAGCGCCGAGTCGCCGGCCGGAAAGTCATGGCGCACGTCGCGCGGCAATCCGGCGGCGCGCGCGGCCATGCCCACCGTGCCCATGGCGAGGCACAGATCGCGGGGCAGAATCCCCACGCCCTGGAAACGCTCCGTCACCGATGGGGTCGTCCAGATCAGATCGACGGCGTTGCGCGCGTCGTCCGTGATGCGCGCCAGACGACGGCGGATTTCGGCGCCGCGGCTCTCGTCGCAGGGGAACCGGACGCCTCCGGGGACGACGAGGCCGCGTCCGAATCGGCTTCCGCAGAGAAGCGCGGTGAGGTTGAGGGCGTCGCCGCGAATACGCCCGCAATAGGAAAGCGTCGGCAGAAAACCCACGTCGCCCGCCAGCGCGCCCAGATCGCCGACATGGTTGGCGAGGCGCTCGAGTTCGAGCGCGACTGCGCGCAAGGCCTTGGCCTGCTCGGGCGCCTTGACCGCGGCCAGCGACTCGATTGCCTGCGCATACGCGGTCGCGTGTCCGATGGTCGTGTCGCCCGCGAGCGTTTCGGCGTAATGCAGCGAGCGCGCGTGAGGCGCGCCGATGAGGCCGCGTTCCACGCCGCGGTGCTGATATCCGAGAGAGATCTCGAGGTGATAAACGTGTTCGCCGTGGCACTGGAAGCGGAAATGGCCCGGCTCGATGATGCCGGCGTGCACCGGTCCGACCGCCACTTCGTGGGTTTCGCCGCCGCCGACGCGAAAGAAGTCGACGACTCCGATCGTCGCGGGTTCGACCGCGTGGCCGGCCGGCGCGCGATACGGCGTCTGAAATCGCACCGGCTTGGCCCAGGGATGACCTTCGGGAGTCACGCCCCACTGCTCGAGGATCTCGCGTTCGAAGCGATGGAGCTGCGGGAAAGCCGGAGTCAATGAAGGATAGGCGTCGCCTACCGAGGTCGAGAGCAGCATGAGCGATCGTTCTCGGTCCTGCGCCAGCGCCATGATCAGACGAAGCTTCGCGCTCGACCGGCCGGTCAGGTCCGCTTCGGGCGCGCCGAAAAACGCCGCGACGCGCGCGCCGCCGGAGAGAGCGGAGACGACCTCGGCTTGAAACGGCTTGATCGCAAGCTTCGGCAGATCCTCGACGGCAATCGACTGGCCGTTACGGACGGCGATAGCGGCGCTTGTCATGGCAAGATTCCCGCCAGTGCCGCCGCCGAACCGCCGTCGATGATGCGCGCGGCGCTTACGGCGGCCCGCGCCAGGTTCTCGGGCCAGCCCAGTCCGAGAACCAGAAGCAGGCACAACGTCGCCCCAACGATCAACCGCTCGATCGCTCGATCCGGAAGCCGGCGCGGCGTGGCGTCCGAACGCGCCCAGGCGATTCTGATGGCATGGCGCAGCAGCCCCAAGAAAGCCAGTCCAAGACCGAAGAGCAACGTGGCGAAAAGAACGCCGCGGCGCGCGTCGAACGCGGCCTTGAGGATCATCAGCTCGCTCAAAAAGGCGGCGAACGGCGCTGCTCCGGAAAGCGCGATGAGGCTGAACAGCAGGCCGGCGCCCCAGGCGTGCGAGGCCCGGAAAGCGCCGCTCATGCGCGCAATGTCATGGCCGCCGAACGCCTGTCCCAACCGCCCGGCGCTGAAAAAGGCCAGGCTCTTCGCCAACGAGTGATTGAGGGCGTGGACAAGAGCCGCGACCGTGCCGGCTCCGCCGAGGCCGACGCCTACGCAGATCAGACCGATGTGCTCGACGCTGCAATAAGCGAGCAGTCTCTTGGCGTCATGTTGAAACAGAATAAAGCCCGCGCCGATCAAAAGCGACACGAGACCGAGAGCTAGCAACAGTCCCCGTTCCCCGCCCTCGCCGCCCGTCGCGCTCTCGACGACGGGGAGATAGCGCAGGATGCAGTACAGCGCGCTGTTGAGCATGAATCCCGAAAAAAGCGCCGATACCGGCGCCGGCGCCTGGCTGTGCGCGTCAGGCAGCCAGTTGTGCATGGGCGCCAGCCCGGCCTTGGTTCCGTAGCCGACGAGCAGGAACACGAACGCCGCGCGCATGAGGCGCGGGTCGAGGCGGGCGGCGTCGGCCAGAAGGCTCGTCCAGAAGAGCGCGGAGGGCGCTCCGGTGCGCGGCGCGGCGGCGGCCGTGATGAGCGTGCCCATGAAGGCGAACGCGATCGCCACCGAACAGATCAGCACGTACTTCCACATCGCCTCCAGCGACTCGCGCGAGATATGCACGGAGATCAGAAACGCCGTGAACAGCGTCGTGGCCTCCATGCCGACCCACATCACGCCGAGGTTGTTGGACGCGAGCAGCAGCGTGATCGCGAAGAACGCGCCGCACCAAAGGGAGCCGAACAGGCGCGACTGTCTGAGCGTCAACCGGCCTTGCTGGAGCTCGTCGTCGAAGTAGACGAAGGCGAACAGGCTGCTCAGGCCGCCGACGAGCGACAGGAGAAGGAGGTGAGTCGCCGAAAGGGCGTCGACGCGCAGCCATCCTGCCGCGGCTGCGACCGGACCCTTTCGCAGCACGGAAACGGAGACGACGGCGGCCAGCAAGACGTCGACGAGCGTCACGAGGCAAGTCACGGCCAGTACGCCGCGCGCCCGGCGCAGGAGCGGAACCGCCGCCGCTCCGAGAGCGGGAAGGATGAGCGCCGCGAAGACAAGCGTCGAATCATGCATCACAACGTCTCATCCTCTCAGCGCATCGAGCCGCTGGGTGTCCATATGGTCGAACTCCGCGGTGATGCGATAGACGGCGACGCCCATCACGAGCACGGCCACGAAAAGGTCGAGCAGCGCGCCCAGCTCGACCAGCAGAGGAATTTCGCCGACCGAGGCCGCGCCGAAGCCGTAGATGCCGTTTTCGAGCACGAGGTACCCCACGCATTGCGTCAAGGCCTTGCGCCGAGCGACGATCAAGAACACGCCGGTGAACATGGTGAAGAGCGCGGCCGGCACGACCAGATTCGAAACTCCCGCCCGCCCGAGCGGCAGGCGCGCGCCGAGCGCCATCGACGCGCCGAGCATGACGATTCCGATCAGCAGCGACAGGGCATAGCCCACAAAAGGTTCGAGATCGCGTTGAACTCCGGCGCGTCTTGCCGTGCGTCGCAAGAGCCAGGGGAAGAGCAGGCCGCGGACGCTCAATCCCACCGCCGCCAGGAGGACGGCGCGCGACGTCTCCCCGGACGCGGACAGCGCCAAGCCGCCGAGGAGCGCGCCTTGCAGCGCGGCCAGGCCGATGACCGCGCCCAAACGCGACATGCCGAGCAGCGCGACGTCCGAAAGGATCAGTAACACCATCAGCCGATCGACGACTCCGTCCATCATCGTCAACGTACTCCCAGAATGAAGGCGACGGCCGCAAGCGCCAGCGCCGTGGCGAGAAGATGTGGAACGCGCAGCAGGCGCAAGCGCGCGATACAAGACTCCACGACTCCGATTCCCAGGGCGACCGCCAGAACGCCCGTCACGCCCACGAGCGGAACCGGCGTCACGATTGTCTTGAGAGCGACCGGCATGAGGACGCCGGCGAGCAAAGCGCTCCAGAGCCAGAGCTTCAGCCAAGAGCCATAGTGGATCAGCGCCAGATCGACCCCGCCATGATCGAGAACCATGGCCTCGTGAATCATGGTCAGCTCGAGGTGCGTGTTCGGATCGTCGAACGGAATGCGCGCGTTCTCGCACAAAAGAACGATGAAGAGCGCGGCGCCGACGAGGGCCGCCTCGGGCGCCAGCGGGCTCGCCCGGCCAAGCAGCGACGGGAGCGACATCGTGCCGGTCTGTCGCGCGAGCGCCAGCAGGCCGAGCAGCAAAGCCGGCTCTCCCAGCGCGGCATAGTGGACCTCGCGGCTGGCGCCCATGCCTTCGAAGCTTGATCCGGTGTCGAGCGCCGCGAGCACGGTGAAGAATCGGCCGCACGCCAGAAGATACGCGAGGAGCACGAAATCTGCGGGAAACGAGATCAGCGCCGTTCTCCCCGCTGCCGGAGTCAGCGCCAGAGCGGCGACGACGGAAGCGCACGCGACGATCGGTCCGGCGCGAAAAATCCACGTGGTCGCCGTGCTATAAACGCCGCTTTTACGGAGCAGTTTGCACAGATCGAAGTAAGCCTGGAGTAGCGGCGGTCCCTGGCGGCCCGCGAAAAGCGCCTTGACGCGAGCGATCACGCCCGGCAGCAGGGGCGCGAGCGCCAGGGCCGTTAAAAAGTCGAGCAGGGCCGTGGTCACGAGTTCCACCCCACCTGCCAGAGCAGCAACGCGATCAGCGTCAAAACGACGGCCAGGACGTAGATGTGCAACTGACCGTGCTGGAGCACCAGCATGCGTCGCAGCGCGACGCCAATCGCTTCGAACAGCGGCTCGTATATGCCTTCGCGGCTGAGATCCGGAGTCTCGGTCTCGAGATGCGCCGCTTCGGGAAAGTGGATCTCGGGCGCATCGAGACGCTTGCGTGTTCTGAGCAAGGAGCCGTAGAGGTCGACGATGGGTTGCGCGAAGGACGAGGCCGTATACTGCATCGTCGCCGAGGGCGCCACATAACCGCAATCCCAAGTGGGCGCAGCGCGCGACTCGCGCCGGCATAAGAGCCGGTGACGGACAAGAGCCATCGCCGCGACGAGAGCCATAAACGCCGCGGCGATGAGGGTGACGCGGCTTAGAACGCGGGTTGTCGCATGGATGGAAGCGGCGTCGATCGGCGCATGCAGGTCGGCGACGACGGTTGCCACGGCCGGCGCGAGCAGGGGACCGGATAGACCCAAGGCGAGGCAAGCGGCGGCGAGCAGGACCATGGGCGCCGTCATCGACGGCCCGTTTTCAACGACGCTTTGCGGCGTGGTCCTGCGCGGCAGCCCGAGGAAGACGATGCCGAAGGCCTTGGCAAAGCAAGCGAGCGCCAGCCCTCCGACCGAAGCGAGGACCGCGACCGTGGCGCCAAGCGGAACGGCGGTCGCGGCCGTGAGCGACAAAACGCCGGCGATCATGGCCCAGTAAATCAGGAACTCGCTCACGAATCCGTTGAACGGCGGTAGGCCGCAGATCGACAAACAGCCGACCAGGAAAGTGGACCCGGTCACCGGCATGCGTCGCATGAGTCCGCCCAGCTCGTCGATCTCGGCGGTATGTGTCGCGCGAAGCACGGAGCCGGCGCCCAGGAACAGCAGTCCTTTGAAAACGGCGTGATTCAAGACATGCAGAAGAGCGCCCGTGAATCCCAATACGGCGACATGCGGCGCGCCGCTGGATAGGCCGGTGAAGCCGACACCGATTCCCAGGACGATGATGCCGACGTTTTCCACGCTGTGATAGGCCAGAAGCCGTTTCAAGTCGTGCTGAGCAAGCGCGAAGAGAACGCCGAGCAACGCCGAGATCGCGCCGAGCGCAAGCAGCAGCCACCCCCACCAGAGCGGCGGTTCGCCCAGAAGCATGGCGACGCGCAGCAGGCCGTAGACGCCCATCTTGATCATGACGCCCGACATGAGCGCCGAGACGTGACTTGGCGCCGCGGGATGCGCCTCGGGCAGCCACACGTGCAGCGGCATCAAACCGGCCTTGCAGCCGAAGCCGATCACCGCCAGAACAAAGCAGGACGAGGCGGCCCAGGGAGCGAGCGCATGGCCCAAATCCGAGAACGCCAGTGATCCGCCGGCAGGCGCGAGCAGAAAGAACATCGGCAACAGGAAGAACGATCCCAGATGGCTCGCGATGAGATAAATCCACGACGCTCGTCGCACCGAACGTTGCCCGTGATGGTGCGCCACGAGGAAAAACGACGTAAGCGCCATCGTCTCCCAGGCGAGCAGGAACACGAGCACGTGCCGCGCGATGACGACGACGATCATGCTGGCGACGAGCAGATTGAAGAAGAACCAGGACACGCTGGATTGGGAAGAGCGTTCGAGGTATCCGACGCCATAGAGCGCGGTGACAACCGACAGCGACAGAATGATCAGCAGGAAGAAGGACGAAAGAGCGTCGATCCCCAAAGTGAGCTCGCCGAACGGCTCCGCCCACGAGACGCGTAGAGCAACCGCGTGTCCGCTCGACAGGACCCGGATCAACGCAACGACGCATATGGCGAGTGCAGCCGGAGAACCGGCGGCGCCGAGCCGGCTTGCGGCGCGCGCGCGCGAGCGGAGTCCGAGCGCCGCGGACGCCGAGACGAGCAACGCCGCCAGCGCAATCAATGTTTGCGTCATCAGGCGCACCGTCGCAGGCTGGAGATGCGTTCGTTCGGATCGGATTGTGGCGAATCGTCCATCAGGATGTCGCGTGCGTGAAGTCGGCGTCGTTCGACACGCCAAGACCGACTCTTCAGCTCGAAGTTGAACTCGGCGGATCGTTGGACGTCAAAAATCTATCGAGCGCTGACGTCGATGCGCTCGCGGTTAAGACGCGTGATTGTCGCACGATGCGCGCATTTCAACAAACGGAGGGTCTTCCTCCGACCCATGCGCCGACGCGTTTCGGGCGACCTGTGCGGGAAGGCTTTTCGCCCGGCAGCCCAATTCGTCAAAGATGCCGGGCGTTTTGTCCTGCTTGATCTCCAGCCTGTATCGCCCCAAGCGGATGCGACAAACCGGCGATCGAGATCGATCGCCGACGATTCGAATCATATGAGGTCCGAGCAACTCTGCCGATCGCTCGCAATCTGATCCGCTAAAGCCTGCGTTGGCGCGTCCGGCCGTCCCAGCATCGAGATAGCGTGCGGTGTTAACTTTTTTACCAACCGCCTCCAATGTTAGACGGTCCCCATGGGACCGGTCAATTCATATCGTTGGTAAATCGCGGCTCGGAATACGATCCGTTTCACGGGTGTCATGTGGCGGCGCTTCCAGCGTTCGACTTGACAGCGCGCCCTCGTCCTCCTAGGGTGACGTCTTCGGCCCAGGCGCAAGCCGGGGGAGTCAAACGGAGGATCGACGATGAAGCCCTACCGAAGCCGTATCTCGATGGAAGGCCGCGGCATGGCCGGCGCGCGGTCGCTGTGGCGCGCGAACGGAATGAAGGACGATGATTTCCAGAAGCCGGTCATCGCCATCGCCAACTCGTTCACGCAGTTCGTCCCAGGCCACGTTCATCTCAAGGACGTCGGCCAGATGGTCAAGCAAGTCGTCGACGCGGCGGGCGGATTCGGCGTCGAGTTCAACACCATCGCCATCGACGACGGCATTGCCATGGGGCACGAAGGAATGCTCTATTCGCTGCCCTCGCGCGACCTTATCGCCGACTCGGTCGAGTTCATGGTCGAGGCCCACGTGGCCGACGCTCTCGTCTGCATCACCAACTGCGACAAGATTACTCCAGGCATGATGATGGCCGCGATGCGTCTCAACATTCCGGCGATCATTGTCTCCGGAGGGCCGATGGAGGCCGGCCGGTTTCCCGATGGAAAGGGGCTTGATCTGATCGACGCCATCTTCGCCGGCGGAAACGACGCCATGAGCGAGGATGAAGTGCGCGAGTACGAGCTGCGGGCTTGTCCGACATGCGGCTCTTGCTCGGGGATGTTCACCGCCAACTCGATGAATTGCCTGAATGAGGCCATCGGTATGGCGTTTCCAGGCAACGGCACGCTCGTAGCGACGCATGTCCTCCGAAAGGCGTTGCTCGAGGAGGCCGGGCGGCGCATCGTCGAAATGACGCGGCGTCATTACGTCAACGGAGACACTTCGGTTCTGCCGCGCTCGATCGCGACGTTCGAGGCCTTCGAGAACGCCATGCGGCTCGACATCGCCATGGGCGGGTCGACGAACACCGTGCTCCACGTTCTGGCCGTGGCGCGCGAGGCCGGCGTCGCGTTCACCATGAGCGACATCGATCGTCTCTCACGCGAGACGCCGACACTCTGCAAGGTCGCGCCCAGCTCCGACTATCACGTCGAGGACGTGCACCGCGCTGGCGGCATCCTCGCCATCATGGGCGAGCTGGAGCGCGAGGGGCTGATCCACCGCGACTGCCGGACGGTTTCCGGCGCGACGATCGGCGAGCTGATCGACCGTAATGATCCCCGCCGATCGAGCTGCACGGACGCGGCGCGCCGGCGCACACTGGCGGCACCGGGAGGCGCGCGCTCGATTGAAGGCTTCGTCCAGGAAAAATACCATTCGGCGCCGGATCTTGATCGCGCGCGCGGCTGCATCCGCGACGCGGAGCACGCTTACTCGCGAGACGGCGGTTTGTGCACCCTGCGCGGCAACGTCGCTCCCGACGGCTGCATCGTCAAGGCCGCCGGCGTGCCCGAGGAGTGTCGGACATTCAGCGGTACGGCGCGCATTTTTCACTCTCAGGAGACGGCCGTCGAGGCCATTCTCGGGAATCGGATCAAGGTAGGAGACTGCGTTGTCATCGTTTATGAAGGACCCAAGGGCGGACCAGGCATGCAGGAGATGCTCTACCCCACGACGTTCATCAAGTCCAAGGGCCTGGGACGCGAGTGCGCCCTGATCACCGACGGCCGCTTCTCCGGCGGGACCGCGGGTCTGTCGGTCGGTCACATCAGCCCGGAGGCGGCTTGCGGCGGCAACGTCGGTCTTATCGAGGAGGGCGACGTCATCCGCATCGACATCGAGGCACGCACGATCAACGTCGATGTTCCCGACGCGGTTCTTGAAGAACGGCGCAAGAAGATGGACGCGCGCGGCGCCGACGCCTGGACTCCCGTCGGACGTAAGCGCGTCGTATCGCAGGCGCTTCAGGCCTATGCCTTGACCGCCACCAGCGCCGACAAGGGCGCGGTGCGCGATCTGTCGCAAGTTCGGAGATCTCAACAGTAGAGTACGATTAAGATGACGTCGTAATCGTCTCCGGTTCAACGCGTTTACGCGTCATTAGCGTCTCTGGAAGAGCACATTGTATTCTTGTATTGCATTCAGGATTACGTCCGCTTCCGATCACGACTTTTATGCCCGCTTGACGCCGAGAGAGGACGCCGGATAGTCTGTCTCTCATCTGATCCGAGCGGAATGCTCGACAATGATCGTGGCTCGAAAAGCTGGACAGCCGCCGACGGAAAAACCAGGCATCGCGTTGTGTTTGGTCGCCTCTCGTCGCCTCAGTTTATGGCGGTGGATTGAACGGTTGCGCGGCAAGGCGCGCTTCAACCGTCTGGTGGCGCTCATGCTTTTCCTGATGACGACCGCTTGCCACGAGAGTCAGGAGAAACGCTGCCGGCGGATGATCGAGGAAGAGAATCATCAGGCCGCCATTCAGGCTTGTACGCGGGCATTCGAGGCCGAAAGAGATTCGGAGGTCGGCGCCCTGGCGGCCGAGGCGCATCTGGAGCTGAATCATCACGCGCAGGTCGAGGAATGGTTGGCGCGACTCCGCGGCTCGTCCGAGGAGGCGCGCGCATGGGAGCTTGCGGCCATCAGCCGCCGGCGGCGCGATAGAACCGATCCGGCTCGGCGGGCATATCTTCGAGCCGTCGAGCAGTATCAGGCGAAAGGCCGGGAGAAAGAGGCCGCGCTGAACCTCTACCGTCTATTCCATCTCTCGTGGGAGAAGTCACGTTATCGCGATGCGCTGATTTACGTGGCTCGAACGCTCGATATCGCGGCTGAGACGGGAGATATCGAGCTGAGTGCGCTGGGTTCCGAGGGACTTTTTGCGCTTCTCATCGATGTGGGCGATCTTGAAGGCGCGCGACGAGCACTGGCGATCATGAAGGATTCTGCAACGTTGCAGACGACGTCGGGGCGGGCGAAGTATCTCGCCAACACGGGTCTGATATATCTCAACGAAGGCCGCGCCGAGCTGGCGCGGTACTCGTTCGAGCAGGCGTTGACTGAAGCGGAGAGAGCGGGCGAATCAGAGATTCTGCGGATAATCCACCTCAACCTGGTCGATGTCAACGTGCAATTGGAGCGTACGGCCGCGGCGTTGACCCACCTCGAGGCCGCCGAGCGCCACGCGGATCCATATGGCCGCAATCGTGTCGCGCTTCACTACTTTCGCGCGATCGTCGAGCGTGCGCGAGGGGACGGAGCCGCCGCTGCAATGGCCATTCGCGATGGGCTGCGATCCGATCCGCCCGATGAATGGGCCTGGGATCTTGAGTACCAATCCGGTCTTCTGGAGGAAGGGCGCGGGAACGATTCCGCGGCTGAGCAGGCGTTCGAGCGATCCTGCCGCATTCTGGAGCGGATGCGCTCCAACTTGGGCTTCGGCGAGTTCAAATCGTGGCATCTCGAACGGAAGCGGGGTCCCTTTGAAGCGCTTTTCCTCCAACAGGTTCGCCGGAAGCATGACCTATGGAAGGCGCTCGAGACGGCCGAAAGGGTCAGGGCGCGCGTGTTCGTCGACGCGATCGCGACGCGTGGCATGGGAACGAAGAGCGATGAATCGCCAATAGATCTGATGATCGAGAGCGCCGCCGACAGGATCGACACGCTGCAAGGCTTGATACCGGCTCTGAGCGAGTCGTTCGCCGGCGTGCTCATGACTTCGGAACAAATGGCGCAGAGCATCGGCAAGCATCACGCGTTGGCGTACTTTAAGGCCGGGGAATGGCTTTGGTTGATGCGCGTGAGCGCCGCGCACTTGGATGCGCGGCGTTTGAGCCTGCCTGCCGATGAGATTCGCGTTCTGGTCGAGCGATTTGTCGCGTCTCCCGACGACCAGTCGCTTGCGGCGAAGTTGGGAATGATACTCTTGCCGGAAGACGTATTGCCAGGAACGGCACAGGACCTCCTCGTCATTACCGATACGCTCCTCGACCGCGTTCCATTCGCCGCCCTTCGCCTGAAGAACGGATATCTGGTGGAGCGCCATGCGATCATACATTCACCGAGCCTCAATGCATTCAACGCTATCGAGGGAGATCCGCGCGTATTCCGTCGGCCTCCCGTCGTTCTGGGAGACCCTCTCGGGAATCTGCCAGCCGCGGCCCGGGAGGCTCGCGACGTCGCCCGGCTGCTCGACGTCACCGCTCATGTCGGATCCGACGCAACGGCCGCGATGTTGATCGACAAGGGGCGGGACTCGTCGGTCCTGCATCTGGCGACCCACGGCGAGATCGGACCGCGGGGCCCTCAAATACGTCTTTCGGATCGTCCCATCGCGGCTGATGAGATCATTAGAAGCGGCGTGGCTTCTCGGCTGGTGGTTCTCGCAAGCTGCGCGTCCGCGACGCGTTCCGCGCGAGGGATCGCCAGTCCCATGGCGGCGGCCTTTCTTGCGGCCGGGAGCCGCGCCGTCGTCGCTTCGCTCTGGTCGTTTCCGGACAGCTCGAGTCGTCGTTTCTTGATCGATTTCTACAAGAAGGGCGGAGCGCGTGATCCGGCGCGCGCCCTGGCTCGGAGCCAACGCGGATTCATCGAAACCGGCGAGCCGCCGTCCTTCTGGAGCGCGTTCGTAATGATGGGATCCAGGGCAGTGAGCATGTCCTCAATCCGTTTCGATAAGCAAGGAGAAGCAAGATGAATGGAAAACGATACATCGTTTATGCCGTTTCACTGACGCTGCCGGCGATCGTCGGCGTTGGCTTCGCGAAGCCATCAAAGACGACAGCGAACGCACCCGTATCGTCCTCGATGCTGAGGGTCGAGAATAAAGCTCTTCATATCAACGGATTGAAGAGCAACGGGACCTATATTGTCTTAGCCAAGTCCGGGAGCAAGATCAGCGGAGTGATGCTTTCGCCTGGGATCAGATCGATCGAGATTCCGTTGTCCGGCGGCGGCGCCGAGTCCCCCACATACGATCTCGTGGAATTGCGTCTGGTGACTTCCACCCGTTGCCAACCCTCCGCGGCATGCCCGATCGTCAGTTGTCCCGGCTGTGCTTTTGACCTGAGGCCGTCAGGCGGCAGACTGCCCTGACGAAAATGGAGCGACTCCGTGGCGTTGCCTTTGTTTCCGACGCAAGAACGGGCGGCTCCCTCGATGCATCCTGGCAGGATGCGCCGAGACCGAAAAGCGCGTGTTGTCTGCTTCAATGCGTTACGCCATTATGGGATTGCGTCAGCTCTTGACGGAGTCCTGTTGCCGCCGAACGGCGACGTCACGGAGTCCGGAAGCGCCGTCCATGGGAAAGGAAGAAGTCATCAACGCCGTCGCCGGACTTGAAACACGCGAGATCATAGAGCAGGCGGCCCTGACCGCGCTCGATCAGGGCCGTCGGGAAGAGGCCCTGGACGTGCTCATGCGGAGTTACGGACAATCGCTCTATCGTTATTGCCGGCAGATGTTACGGGACGCTGCGCTCGCCGAAGACGTTCTGCAGATCACGTTTCTTGAAGCTTTTCGGGATTTCACTCGTTTCGAGCACAGGTCGTCGATTCGGTCGTGGCTCTTCGGCATCGCGGCGCACCGGTGCCTGGACGCGTTGAAGAAGCGCAAGCGGTGGGCGGCGCGTTTCGCGCCGCTCGATGCGGTCGTCGAAAAACCGCATGACGATATGAGCGCCGAGGACGATGCCGTCGCGGCGCAGATCAACCGGCGGCTCGCAAATTGCGTCCAGAGACTCGATCCGCAGGTCAGGACGGCCGTCCTGTTGAGGTACATCGAAGGCTTTTCCTATCCAGAGATGGCCACGGTCTGCGGCCATCGTCCCGCGACTCTTCAGGCGCGTGTCGCGCGGGCTCTCCCGGTGCTGCGCCGGTGCCTGGAAGAAGGCGGAGTACGGCCATGACGCGATGTGAACGCTTCGAGCAAGAAGGCCTTCTCTTGTTGGAACAGGGCCGGCGACTTGGCGAGCATTTTGAGATCTGTGCGGATTGTCGGACGGCGCGGATCGAGTACGAGAAACTCCAGGCGCGCATTGGCGCGCTCGGCCGAGACGAGGCGCCTCCCGCCGGCTGGGAGGCGCGGGTTCGCGCGGCCCTCGAGCGCCGGAAGGCGCGCGAGTGGTGGCCTCAGCCGCGGTTTGTGCTGGCGGCCGCCGCCGTCGCGCTTGTGTCGGCGGCGATATTTTTTGCTCCAAGATTAGAGCCGCCGCCGCCGTCACTCGCCGTGGAAACGCAGGCTGGGCACGGCCAGACGCGTCGCGGCGCTGAGGTTCATCCGGACGACTTTCTCACATTGACCGCGCGAACGGGAGGCGCACGGCATGCAGAGTTGCGCGTGTACCTGAACGACGCCGAAGTCGTGCTGCGATGCTCGACCGAGCCCCCATGCGCGAGAGACGGCGATCGTCTCGAAGCGACGCTACGACTTCACGCCATGGGGCTTTATCAACCCGTCCTTCTGCTCTCCGATGCGGCGCCGCCGATTCCGGAATCCGGACTGGACGCCGATCTCCACGACGCCGTGAACGCCGGGGCTCGTCTGGTCATGGGCGACGAGGTCGATGTGCGCTGAGAGCTGGCGGAGGGCGAGGGATTCGAACCCCCAAAGGCTTGCGCCCGGGAGCTTTCAAGGCTCCTGCCTTACCGTTAGGCTAGCCCTCCGCTCCATCGTCTCTTATTATCTATTATCCTGAGTATCACGAGCGGCTCAACTTGATCCTTGGCCGTGCTGCCGCGGTCGGCCCGATCTCCTCTGGTCTGGCGCACACGTCATTTTTTTAGAGCGCACAACTCGATCGTGTCCCGCGTGTCGAGGTACAGGAACTTGTCCTCTATCTTCAGCCGCCGAACGAGCGTTCTCGCGGCGGCGGAAATCGG
This sequence comes from Vicinamibacteria bacterium, assembly GCA_016934575.1. Taxonomy (GTDB): domain Bacteria; phylum Acidobacteriota; class Vicinamibacteria; order Fen-336; family Fen-336; genus JAFGSN01. The sequence goes on along the minus strand of JAFGSN010000108.1, from coordinate 19,906 downwards.
TCGGGGGTAGTTGCTCAATCGGCTGGCCCAGTATGCATAGGTGAAGATGCGCCCGAACGATTTCTCGAAGACGGTTTCGAAACCGGTTTCCGCCAGCATTGCTTTGAGCGTCTTCGGGGAGAAGTAGTAGAGATGCGCCGGTCGCAGGCCCCACCAGCGACCGCGCAGCAATCGGGCGGACAGGCTGGCGATGTTCGGCGTCACGATATAGAGCAATCCTTGAGCGTGAAGCAGCCGGCGCGCTTTCTCGAGGCATGAGCGAGGATCGGTGAGATGCTCGATCACGTCGTTCATCGTGACGACGTCGAACCAGTCGTCCTGGAGGTCGGCTTCCTCCAAGGAGCCTTGCTGGACGTCGATCGAAAGAACCTCTCGAGCGAAGCGGCCGGCCCATCGCGAAGGCTCGACGCCGCATGGCTCGAAGCTCAGTCGGGCCGCGTTCAGAAAATATCCCGTCGCGCAGCCCACGTCCAGCAATCGCCCGCGTTCCTTGAACTTCTTGATCGTATGCAGGGAGATGTGGGCATTGATGCTCCGGCTCGACGCTTCGCGGGCGTAGTCGGCGTCTTCGGTGCGGGCATATCCTTCCTGGAGCTGTCGCGGAACAGGCCGTGGATTGGCGTAGACGAGGCCGCAACCGTGGCAGCGGACGATCTGGCCGTAGTGGTCGAAACGATCGGTGGACGCCATGAAATCCGCAGCGTCCTTTTCACTGACGCGCAGCGGAGAGTTGAAGAGCACAGAGAAATCGTCTCGTCCGCAGAGATTGCACGGGACGAGCTCGAGAATGGAGGGGGATCTCAAGGCTGAAGGTGATGTCATCAGTATTTGACAAATGAATCGTGTCGTCAACGGGCAGGAGGCCTGCCTGCCCCAGGATACGATGCGGTTAGTTATCATGTTCTTCATTACGAAGCAAGGCGTTTTTTCTCAAATTAACGCGCGCACAGGCCGAGTATGTTATGAGCGTCGTCGCCGTCTTACAGCTCGACTTTGCCAATCGGAATGCTTTTCGCGTGGACGATGCGTGCAATCAGACGGTTCTCCGGGAACCCGCCGCTTCTGGAATGTGCTCCCCTTGGCGCGCCTGTCCAGCAGCTTTCGAATTGGCCGCTCCGCCGAACGGCGCACGATCGCCGCTTTGCCATGGCTGCCTTCTCGGATAGGTTAGTGCGCGAGCTTGGCGACCGGGGGATGCGATGCAGGAACACAAACCATTCGTTCCACCTGAAACGAACTTGCGCGACTTCAATGCCAAGACGGTGCTGCTAGGCATTTTTCTCGGCGCCGTCTTCGGAAGCGCCAACGCCTACCTGGGCCTGAGGGTCGGCTTGACGATCAGCACGGCGATTCCTCTGGCCGTCGTCTCGGTGGCGGTCTTGCGGCTTCTGTCGCCGTTGCTGGGACGATCCACCATCCTTGAATGCAACATCTCCCAGACTGCCGGCTCGGCCAGCTCGTCTCTGGCCTCGGGGATCATCTTCACGATTCCGGCTCTCTTTCTATGGAGCTTTCAGCCGCACTTGATGCAGATGACGCTTCTGGCTTTGTGCGGCGGCGTTCTCGGGGTCTTGTTCATGATTCCGCTACGCGGTTATCTCATCGTCAAGGAGCACGGCAACCTGCCTTATCCCGAAGGCACGGCAAGCGCAGAAGTGCTCATCGCCGCCTCCGAGGGCGGAGCAAGCGCCAGGAGCGTCTTCAAGGGCCTGGGCGTCGGCGCCCTTTACAAAGGACTGACCTCGCTGCTGTATCTCTGGCCGTCCAAAGTCGAGGTCGCGTTGCCGGTGATCAAGAAGGCGGTCGTCGGCGTCTCCACGACTCCCGCTCTCCTGGGCGTGGGATACATCCTGGGAAGGCGCATCGGGGCCATCATGGTGGGCGGGGGCGCGCTTTCATGGCTGCTCGTCATTCCGTTCATTTCCTGGAAGTTCGGCGATCTGCCGATCGCCGACAACACGCTCGTCTACCTGCGATCGAAAGGGCTGGATCCCGCCGTGACGACCATCGCTCGGCTTTCGCCGGGAGACATCTGGGAAGGCTACATTCGCATCATCGGCGCCGGCGCCGTGGCGTGCGCGGGATTGATCACCGTGGCCAAGTCGATTCCCACGATGGTCCGTTCGCTGCGCATCGGAATGCGTGAGATGCGCATGAGCGCTCGGATGCTGAGCGCGGGACGGCTGAGGACCGAACGGGATCTGTCGATCAAGGCCGTGCTTTCAGGCGTCGTGTTGGCGGTCGTTCTGATCGCGGTTGTTCCCGGCATCATCGGCGGCGGCACAACGGCATGGATGCGGCTTCTGGGCGGCGCGGCGATCGCGTTTTTCGCCTTCTGCTTCGTCACCGTCTCGTCGCGGATCGTGGGCATGATCGGCGTCTCGTCGAATCCGACGTCGGGCATGGCCATCGTGACGTTGCTCGGAACGGGGCTCGTGTTTCACCTCGTCGGCTGGACCGATCTCACTGGAAAGATCACGGCTCTGACCGTCGGCACCGTCGTCTGCGTCGCCGCGTCGATCGCCGGGGACATCTCCCAGGATCTCAAGACGGGATTCCTGATCGGCGCCGAACCGCGCAAGCAGCAGATCAGCGAGCTGCTTGGCGTGATCGGAACGGCGTTCTTCGTCTGTCTGTCGGTTTTTTATCTGGGCCGGGCTTACGGCTTCGGCACGGAGGAACTGCCGGCGCCTCAAGCCACGCTCATGAAGACGGTTCTGGACGGCGTTCTGGACGGGAACCTGAGATGGGATCTCGTGGGGATCGGAGCCGTGTTCGCCGTACTGGCGCTGCTGCTCCGGATCCCGCCGCTTCCGTTCGCCGTGGGCATGTACCTGCCGCTACAGACGATGACGCCCGTTTTCATCGGAGGATGGATCAGGCACGCCGTGGGCGCGCGGTTCGCGCGCGAAGCGCCGAAAGCGGAGAGCGGCAAGGATCAGGGCGTGCTGCTGGGATCAGGGCTCATCGCGGGCGAAGGGTTGATGGGCGTGATCATCGCCGCGATCGCCGTCATCATTTCCGCGGTTCCCCACTATTTCGCGATCACGTATCCCGCCGAGTGGATCGGCCAGCTCGTCTCGGCCGCGATTTTCGCCGGTTTGGGGTGGCACCTGTACGCCGTGGCCAGGCGTTCCCTGATTCAATCGGAGAATCGCGCGAAGAACGGGCTCGACCAGGCCGCGCCGCCGTCCCGCTGACGCACGCGAACGTAAAGGCGCTCTTGATCGGCGAGCGGCGGAATGGCGTGTTCCGAATGCCAGTCGAGCCGACCGCCGGCGTCGAATTCCCGGCGATCGCCGTCGCCGCGGATGATCTCCACGCTTGCGAGGGGCGTCTCGGCCGCGACGACGATTCGCAGTCGATGCGCGCGCGCGCCGTCAGGCGCCGGACTGAGGATCGTTCCCATCGGATGCCCGTCAAGCCAGATCCGAAGCCAGATGCGGGGTCCGTTTGTCGCATAAGCGAGACGCTTGCGTAGCGCGGAAAGAACGCCGTCGCGCGTCAACTCGTCGGAGAAGATGGCGGCCAGACCGCCGCATGGGCTCGAGAGTCGCGCGCGTCCCGGATGGCCGTCATGACTGTCGCCGCTCCCCACGAATCCAAGCACGAAACCTTTCGAAAGGGCGTCGCGCACGAAGTTGCCCGAAACGGGATTGTAGATCAGGCCGGGGGAATCTTCGGCTTCGCTGCTGCCGTGAACGGAGACGATCTCCGTCACGGGCTCGATCGACGGCTCGGGACGGAAACGCCAGCTCGTCGAGATCGGTCCGCCGGCCGAGTGGTGCGCGACCGTCAGAGCCTTGCGTCCCGCGAGCGCCTCGAAGAGAAGCGCGGGAGTTTCGGATTTCGCATCGAGCGCGCTCAGGACGTCTCCATCCTCGCCGAAGTACAGCACATGGCGATGTCCGTAAAGCCAGCTCGTCCATTCGTAGCCGGCCAGGGCGATGAAGCGGCCAGGCGCGTCGAAACGCCGCGCCGTCATGCGGATCTCTCGCCAGAGGTCGGGGCGCATGTCGAGAAAGCGCATGCCCCAGTGGTCGTGGTCGGTGAGCGCCGCAATGTCGAGGGCGGCCACGTCCCGCGCGTAACGAAAGTAGTCCTCGGGAGTGCCCGTGCCGTCAGAAATCTGCGAGTGCCCGTGAAGATCGGCCCAGCGCAGGGGCGGGATTCCTTTGCGCACGACGAGCGGATTGCTCGTTCCTGCAAGCGTCGACCGCTCCGATAGCCGCAAGCGCGACTCGATGCGATAGACGCCTTCACGCTCGGCGACCCCGGCGACGCGCCGGCAACCGTCGTGCTCCGATTTCAGCGCGATTCTCTCCGGCAATCCGAGACCTTTGACGCCCGTCAGCCGCGCCTCGCCCCTGACGGGAATGAATGCGTTGCCGGCGGCGTCCACGACGGCGACGGTGAGATGGACGGCGTCGCCTGGACGTGCCGTTGTCGGCAACGTCACCAGTAAACGCGCCGGTCGAGCGGCGCGGATGTGAACGCGCGGAGAGTCGTCGACGAGCGCTCGTACGCCGTCGCCGTCGCCGTCAACGGACAGCCAGAGACGCTCGTCATGCTCGGCGTAACGATCGACGCGCGCGAGGGCCGGGCCGGCGCCGTAAACGATGCGCACGCGCTCATTGGACCGCAACGCTCGCCCCGTGACCTCGATCATGAGGAGTCCGTTACGGACGCGCGGCTGGAGCACGACGCCCGGCGCATCGGTTTCAACGGTGGCATAACCCGGCGCCGCCGGGACGCCGGTCTGGGGCGGATCCCATCCCCAGAACGGCGAGGGCAGGAAAGCGATGGCGCCTCCGACATCGACGCCGAGAGGATCGGCATAATAATCGATGACGAATCGATGCCGGGATCCGACAGTCAAAATGGGCGCGCCATGAGAAGCCGTCCTGGGCTCGACGAGAACGGCTCGGCCCTGTCCGTCCGATTCATGACGCACGGCGGCCGCGTCTTCGCGTAAAACTCGCGCCGTCTCGTGTTTCGCGTCACTGGAGGCGAAGTCGCTTCGCCGGGCCGTCGCCTTGGGCTGTCGAGAGCAGCCGGCGAGCGAACAGGCGAGGCATAGAGACATCAGGCTCGATGCCATGCGCCGGCGCCTTCGATCATCCGGCGACAGCGAAGTCGGCTCAGTGCACAAAAGGGCGCTCAATCCGCGCTCGATCTGAGTCGGGCAATGGCGTCTCGCAGCCGGCGCTCGTCGGCGGAATCGATCTTGACGAACTGCACGCCCGCCTGGTACCCGTTCTCGACTGAACGACAATGACGCGCCACGGCGCGAATTCTTACGGTCTCATCCTCGATGTTGATCAAGAAGTCGTGCGTCGCGCCCGGCTCGAGCGGAAGATCGAGCAGGAGGAGCGCGCCGTCCTCGCTGATGTCGAGGCATCGAATGACGGTCTGAACGCTCATTTTTCCGGTCATGGCTTCCGTGTTTTTCATCGGCGCTTTCGCCGTTCGCGCTCGAGAAACGACTCGAGCAGGGCGCGATCAATGGACTGGGGTCGGTCGAAATGGATGCCCACCTGATATGGTCCGTCGGCGTCAAGCGGCGGCGTCAGGTTGGTGACGTGTCCTTTGAGGTCCAAGGATACGTGCGCCAAGTGCAGGACGAGGTCGCACGGCAATCCGGCCTTGAGAGGAAAGGGCAATTGAATCGTGGCGCCCGTTTCTGAAAGGGCGACGATGCGGAAATCCAGGACGACCGTCACCTTCCCGCTCAGGCGACCGTCCAGCCGGACCCGTGAAAACCGCCGCCGTTCCGAACGAGTCATCATGACTTATACGTCGATACTAGGCGCGTGGCGGCGACGCGTCAAGACCCGAGATCGCGACCGAGAATCCGGGCGAGACAACTGCGCTGTTCGCGCCGGTGTCCCCGTCGTCCGCGCCGTCAAGGCGATTGATCGATGTCGATGGCTTCGGCGATTCCCCGTCGCCAAAGTCGGTATTTGCTCCATTGCTCCGGCACGCTCGCCGCGACGGAAAGCGCCAGGACGAGGGCGACGGTCGCTCCGCCCGCCAGGCGTCGCGCGCCGAAACGTCTGAGCCCGCCCTCCTGCATGGCGATCCAGCCATGGGCCGCGAACAGGATGAGCACGGGGATCACCGGCAAGCGATAGCGGGACATGCCATGCGCGATGACGTGAACAAGGTTGTAGTACGCCAGGAACAGGAGCAAGAGCGTCGGCAGCCGGCCGAAACGCGGCGTGGAGACGCTCATGGCGAAGATCGCCAGAAGCGCGAGATACGGGATCAGGACCACGATCGCCGCCAGGAGATAGGCGCGCTCATTGACGCGACCGTATGCGCCGCGACGCATGAACGCGAGAGGAAAGCCGTCCAGCTCCCAGAACTTCGGCATTTGCTCGTTCAGCTTTTCAAGGATCCAGGTTGGCTGTCGATCGATGATCGCTTGAAGCGCCCGCTGGCGCATCACCTGAAAGCGATGGATGCGCCCCGGGATCGAGTCGTATTCCGCATGGACCTCACGCCAGGAGAGCGGAACGTTGCCTTGCCAGAGATTGAGGCCGCTGGCGGTGGAGACCGGCACGAACGTTCGAAACAGAAGCCAGTTGCGCGCGGTCCAGGGCAGGACGGCGAGCACAACGGCGGCCAGGAACAAGAGCGCCCGTCGGCGTCCTTGCTTGCGAATCCTTGACAGGGCGAGCCACGTCGCCGCCACGGGCGTGAAATAGAGCGTCGTCTCGCGTGTCAGCGTCGCCAGCCCCCACAACAATCCCGCCGTGAGGGCGGCGAGACCGCCGCGTTCCGAGTCCGCCGCGACGAGCCTTTCGAACGCCCACATGAGCAGGATGAGAAACACCGTCTCGGACCAGAAGTGAACGGAAAACCACACCAGCTCCGGGTACAGGGCGGCGATCAGGGCGGCGACGACGCCGGCGCGCGCGCCGAAGACGCGCGACCCTATGCGGCCGACGGCCGGCACGAGCAGCGAAGAGACGAGCGCCTGGATGATCTTCACGGCGGTCAATGAGCCGAGGAACGATTCGATCAAGGCGATGAAATAGACGTAAAGCGGCGGGCGGTAGATCAGACGAAAACGGAGCGGCGAGAAGCCGGTCCGCGGATACGCGATCCACTCGGCCCATTGCGTCCAGGCGCGTTCGTCGCCGACGAGATCCGCGGCAGGCTCGAGAACGAGAAACGCCAGGCGAGCGGCGAGCCCCAGAAGCGTTAGCCGGAAAAACGTCGCGCCGCGGCTCGATGCCACGGCGCGGGCCACGATAGTTCCGATCCGTTTGGCCGATGATCTCAATGTTCGGTCGCCGACGCTTCCAACCGCGCCAGCTCGTCGTCGACGACCTCCTGAAAGCGAGCCAAGGGCTGCGCGCCCGACAGTAGCCGTCCGTTGATGAAGAAGGCCGGCGTGCCCGTGATGCCGAGCCTTTCGCCGTCGGCGAGGTCGCGCTGCCAATCTTTGGCGCGCCGGTTCGAGTCCAGGCATTCTTCAAAAGATTTGGCGTTCAGGCCGACCTCTACGGCCTGCTCCTTGAGCTTGGGCACGGCGAGATCGGTCTGCGTCGCGAAAAGCTTGTCGTGCATCTCCCAGAATTTGCCTTGCTCGTCGGCGCAGCTCGCGGCTTCGGCGGCTTTCTGCGCTTCCGGGCGATACGGATAATGACGATAGATAACGCGCAGTTTGTCGCCGTAATGCCGCTCGATCTCATGCAGCGTCAGCGCCGCGCGGCTGCACCATGGGCACTGGAAGTTGGAGAACGTGACGATCGTGACGGGAGCGTCGGCGGATCCCCTGGTCGGCGCGGAAACGGAGCCGATCACGGCCCGGGGCGGCTCGATGAACAAACGCAATCCCTCACGAACGGCAAGCTCCCGGGTGAAAGCCGCATGGCGCTCCGAGCGCTTCTGCTGGCCAAGCCCTTGCGCGATTTCCTGGAGCACCTCGTCCTTGGGCCGATCCTTGACGCGTTCACGCACGCGTTCATAGTAGGCGCCGATTTCGATTTCCGTCGGAGGCGTGGCCTTGGCGTCGACCTCCTGCTCGATCAATCGCTTGGACGACAGCCCGCGCCGCGCGGCTTCCTGCTCGACGAGAAGTTCCGCCGCCATCTCGCGCAGGACCGACTCCTTGATCGCGTACTCCTGGTTCTTGACGGATACGAGTCGGTTTCCGACGCGCTCCTCGAGTTGCTTCATGGTGATTCGGGTTTCGCCGAACGCCGCCGCGATCTCCTGGTCGGGTTTGTTTTTGGAAGCGCTCCGGCAGGCCGCGAGCGATCCGCCGCAGATCAGGATGACGATGCTACAGAGCGTTGCTTGCCTCCACATGAGACGTTCCTCCTCATTTTCGCCGGATCATAGGCTCTATGTGAATGCCGACGACACGTATAATCCGAGCGCTGGCGCTCGACGGAACGTGTGGCGTCGTTGTTCGCCGAGTCGTATCGTAGCAGCTTCCGCCGTTGAAAGCGCGGTCGGACCTGGATCCCAGCGATAGGCGCGGCCCCTGACCGAGGGCCGTTCATGGATCTTGAACAAGGAAGTCCCGTCCACTACAATCCAGGGTTAGAGAGTTTCTCACGCGGCGCGCGTCATGATTACCGGATTCAACACGGATGTGCAGGTCAGAGGCGTCGTGTATCACGTCCAGACCGAGGACAAGGGGCCCGAGAATCCGTTAATCGAAACCCTCGTCTATCGCGGCGGCGAGATCCTGGGATCAAGACGTTTACCGTACGGGGAGCTGATCAAGGACGAGAACGACGAAAAAGCGATCACCAAGCTGATGGAGGATCAGCATAAAGGCATGATCCAGGAAGTCCGGAGGGGCAAGTACGACGCCTCTCATGATCAGGCCGTCATTGAAGATCTTTCCCTGGATGAGCTTGTCCTCGCATACCTCGCTTCCCGCGCGACCGTCGGCGAAGCGTAGGCGTTTCTGTCTCTTGCCTTCGCGTCATTCATCGCTCGAGCACGGCGTCGCGTAGCGCCGGCCTTGCCGGTGCCCGGCGCGCCGATGGATCGGATGTTATTCTTGTCCTCCGTGTCGCGATCGAGTCGATGGTCCAGCTACGCGCTTGCCGCCTGCTCGTGCGCGTTGTCGCTTCTATTGTTCGAAATTGGACTGCGCATCGCGAATTATCGCTCATCCGGCGAACGAGTCGGTTTACGCGTCAGCGACAAAGGCGATCTTGCGCGGCGTGAAAACGCGTTGATCCTGGATCTCTATTCGAGCAATCCCCGAGGGGGGTTTGACGTCGATCTCCGGCGGCCGGAAGTCCGCGCCGCCTATGCCGCCCAGGGCCTTCCGGGATTGGAGCAGGTTGCGCGTTCGCAACCTTACGCCGTCGAGTTTCGTTACAACGCGCGAGGTTTTCGCGATCGTCCCTTCGAGGCCAAGCGGAAAGGCGCGCTGCGCGTCGCCGTTGTGGGGGATTCTTTCACGGAAGGACAGGGCGTGCGCGAGCGCGATTGTTACCCGCGCGCTCTCGAAAGGTCCTTGAGACGGCGCTGCGACAAGCGCTGCGAGGCGTTGAACTTCGGCCGTCGCGGGAGGGATTTCCCCGCGCTCTATCGGCTGTTCGAGGAAGCGCTGCGCTGGGAGCCTGACCTGGTCATCTTCGGGATGGTGCTCAACGACGTCGACAAGCCCCCGGAGTTCGTTCGCCGCTGGCCGATGATCAATGACTACATCATGGTCCGTCATGTCGGCGCGCGTCGCGATCCCTGGACTCCGCGTGCGTGGGAATTCGTGCGCGACCGCGTCGCGGCTCGCCGTATTTCACGGGAGACCGTCGACTGGTATCGTGGAATGTACTCCGATCGAAACCAGGAAGGCTGGCAGAGGACAAAAGAACTGCTGGCCGGCATGCAACGCGAGGCGCGGCGGCGGCGGTGCGGCTTCGGCGTGGTCGTCTGGCCGCTTCTCGTGGACTTGGAGCGGGAGTATCCTTTCGAGGCGATTCACATGAAGCTGCGGCGGTTTTTTAGAAGAAGCGGCGTGCCCTGCCTCGATCTTCTCGAAACCTTTCGCGGCCGGCAAACGTCGTCGCTGTGGGTTCATGCCGCGGACCTTCATCCCAATGAAGAAGCGCACCGTCTGGCGGCCGAGGCCTCGCTCCCGTTCGTCTGCGGTCTCCTGTCTGATCCAGAGCCCGTCGCTCCATGGCCTCATGAGGCGGAAACGCGAAAACCCGAAGACGCCAAGGCGCGGTCGTCATGAGACGTGTCTCGATGAGCTTCATTACCAATGACGCGACTCGGTTGATTCTCGGTCGCATCATATCCCTCCGCGGTTTCGCGTCTTGGCGTTCTTACGCCACCAGATCGTGCCTGACGGCGTATTGAATCAGTTCGGCGTTGTTTCGGAGATGCATCTTCTCGAGCATTCGCGCGCGGTGAGTGCTCACGGTCTTGACGCTTACTCCCAGCGTGTTGGCGATCTCCGTCAGGCTCTGGCCCGTCGCCATGAGACACAGAACCTGGAACTCTCGGTCGGAGAGCCGCTCGTGCGGCAATTCGCGCGTGCCGGCGCCGATACGAACGGCCAGCGTTTCGGCCAGCGCCGAGGAGAGATACCGCCCGCCCGCCGCGACCTTGCGGATCGCCGCAAGCAGCTCCTCGGCCGCGCCGTCCTTGGTGAGATAGCCCGCGGCGCCGGCACGAAGCGCCCGCACGGCATAAGGCTCCTCAGCGTGCATCGTCAGGATGAGGACGGCCAGGCGCGGATGTTGCGATCGGATCTGTCGCAGCAGATCGAGGCCGTTGCAGTCGGGAAGGGAGATGTCGAGCACGACGACGTCGCAGTGTGTTTGCCGCAGTCGCGTGAGCGCTTCGGCGCCGCTTCCGGCCTCGCCGGCGAGCGTCGCCTCGGGCGACTCTTCGAGGATCTGGCGGAGCCCTCGTCGCACGACGGCGTGATCGTCGATGACGAAGACGCGCGTGGCCGAGCCGCTTCCGGCCTCGCCGGCCGTCATCGGGGACGCTCCGGCGTGAAGGGCACGTTGACGCGAATCGAGGTGCCGCGATCCGGGCGGCCCTCGATCGCGAGATCGCCGCCGCATGCGATCGCCCGCTCGCGCATCTGCATAAGTCCGAAAGACGCGGGATCGCGCAACGCCTCGCCGCGGATGCCGCGGCCGTCATCGTCGATGAGCAGGCCGAGGCGGCCGCCGGCAAGCGCCAGCGCGACCTCCACGCGAGTCGCGTGAGCGTGTCGGGCGACGTTCGTGAGGGCTTCCTGCACGATGCGAAAGACCGCGGTCGAAAGCTCTCGCGGAAGGTCGAGATCGTCGGGGCGTACGCGAAGCGCGCATTGAATGCCGGTGTGGCGTGCGAACTCGCCCGTTTGCCATTCGAGCGCGGCGGGCAGCCCCAGATCGTCGAGCAGGCGCGGCCGCAACTCGAGGGAAAGACGCTTCACCGACTGCAGCGTCAGTCCAATGAGGTCGATCATGTCGCGAGCCTTGTCGGCCAGGGCCGGATCGCCGGCGGACAGGCGTCTCTCGAGCCATGCGGCGTCCATTTTCAGGGCGGTGAGCGCCTGACCCAGCTCGTCATGGATGCCCTGGGCGATTCTGCGACGTTCATCTTCTCGAACGGTCTGCAGATGCGCCGCCAGGCCGCGCAACTCCGCGCTCAGGCGGGCCAGCTCCGCCTCGGAGCGCTTGCGCTCCGTGATGTCGTGATTGCTGCCGCGCCGGCCCCACCAGGCCCCGCTATCATGATGGACGGCCCGGCAGGAGTGGGCGATCCAGCGCGTCTCGCCGTCGCGGCAAACGATGCGGAGATCCATGCGACAGTTTTTGGGAGATCCATTCATGACGCGGCTCATGTGCTCGACGAACGCGCGGCGATCGTCGGGATGGATGATGCGCGTCATCAGGCCGGGATCGGCCATGAGATCCGAGGCGGCGTGACCGGTGATGCGCGCGCAAGCCGGCGATACGTAAAGGAAGCGGCCGTCCGGTCCTATCCAGTATTCCCAGTCGCTCGTGAAGTCGGCAACCATGCGGAGGCGTTCTTCGCTTTCGTGCAAGGCTTCGGCGGCCTGTCGCAGCTTTGCCATCAGACGCCAGGCGCGCGTCACGCGTTCGGCGGCGCGCGGCAGGCGTCGCAGGTCGCCGCCGGAGAGCGACAATTGCTCCTGCGCGAATGATGCGCGCGGGACTTCCTCGTCATGGTCCGCCAGGAAGAGCATCGGGATGGAATTCGGCGAGCTCGCAATCAGCGCGCCGGCGCCGGCGCCCGGCGGCCATGAAACGACAAGCAGATCAGGCGGACGTTCCGCGACCAGGCGTTTCAACCGGGCGTGATCCTGGCCGTCGTCGATTTGAACGCTGTCGCCGCTTTCCGCGAACGCGCCGACGATCAAGCTGGCGCGTCCAGGATCTTGGTCGAGCAATAGAACGTCCATGACCGGGACTCGCGTGTCGCGAGATCGAACGGGCGTCGAGCCGTGGACGGCCCGTCGAATGATCGCTTACAGGCTTTTCCAGCTCGGTCTGAAAGAGGGATCGAGCGAAAACGCCTTCATGAACAGCTCTTTCGCTCGATTCTTGTCCGGATGGAAGCGACGGAACTCGACCCTCTTATAAATCGTATAGCCGAGATAGTAAGCCGCCGCCGCGCTGCCCGGGTCCACGTCGAGCGCTCGGTTGAAGTGCTCCTCGGCCGCGGTGAAACGTCGCTTGAGATAGGCCTGGATTCCGAGGTTGATCTCGGCTTGCGCGCCGATCGTATCGCTTGCCGGCATCGCGACGTCGGCGGGCGGCTCCACGGTTTCTTCAATGGGCGGAGGCGGCTCTTGAGCCGCGAGCGCCGATAGGCTGAAAAGGAGAGGCAAGAGCATGACATCCTCCCTGTCGAAGCCCCAGTGCTTCGACTCAGAAGCAGTTCAGGTTCGGCACTAGTCTAATGGAAGATTGCAACGCAAGGAAAGCTTCGGGACGTCTGCTTGTGATCCGTCTCACTCTCCAACGGGCGGCGGCCGACCAAATCGATCGATCGGGCGTCTCATGAAACGAACAAACGACGGAAGGAGGAGCGCATTGTCGGTCTGCCGGATGAGGATCAAGACGCGTCTTTTCAGAAAAGGTCGCTGTCAGGAGACCGTCGTCGTCTCGCCGACCGGCGGCGCATGGCGCAGCGTCCGGGAGCTTCAGGACTGGGTGTCGCGTACTTTCGTCGGCCGTTGTGCTCTTCTTGAAAACGGCGCGACGATCGCCGAGGATCTCGGCGGCGGCATGCGCCGGATCTACGAGATCACAATGATATGATTTTTGGCGTGGATGTGAGAAGACGAAAGCTCGCGATTCATCATCCGAAAGAAACGTCGAGAATCATCATGACGGCGAATCCCAGCATCGCGCCGAGCGTGGCAATGTCGCCCTCGTCGCCGGACTGTGATTCGGGGATCAGTTCCTCGATGACGACGAAGATCATGGCGCCCGCCGCGAAGCTAAGCGCGTACGGAAGTATCGGTCGCGCGATCACGACGGCGACGGCGCCCGCGACCGCGGCAATCGGTTCGACGATGCCCGAGAGCTGGCCCCACCAGAAGCTCTTGAGGCGCGTGAGGCCCTCGCCGCGTAACGGCACCGAGACGGCCAGTCCCTCGGGCATGTTCTGAATGCCGATGCCGATCGCCAGGACAACGGCGCCGCTGAGCGTGGCCTCGGGAATTCCGGCGGCCACGGCGCCGAACGCCACCCCGACGGCCAGCCCCTCGGGGACGTTGTGCAGAACAATGGCCAGCACGAGCAGCGTGCTGCGGCGCCAGTGCTGGGAGACGCCCTCGGCCTGTTCGATGGAACGGTCGAGGTGTAAGTGCGGCAGGAAACGGTCCATCAGGCGCAGCGCGGCTCCGCCGAGCAGAAAGCCGACGGCCGGAGGCAGCCATGCCGGCAAGGCTCCGTTCGCGGACATCTCGAGCGCCGGCGCGAGCAGCGACCAGAAGCTGGCGGCGATCATCACGCCCGCGGCGAATCCCAGCGCCGAGGCCAGCAGCTTGCGGTTGATGCTGCGAACAAAAAAGACGAACCCGGCGCCCAGGGCCGTGAGGAGCCACGTGAAGAGCCCGGCGACCAACGCCTGAGCGATCGGATTCAGGTCGACCATTGCGGAAGTCATGCGGCCCGCGCGCCTCTTATGTCCACGAATAAGTTTAGATGACGCGGCGTCACGGTCAAATTCTTGGGTCGGGTCGCTTGACGGTTCTTCGAGCGATAAGGTAGTCTGTTTTTGCCGCCGAGTTGAATGTCGTCGCCAGAGAATTTGGAAACCATTGAGGAGGGCGCATGAGTCGAGCGAGAGTCGCGATCGTACGCACGAAGCCGGAGAGCGTTCTTGAAGACTACGTGCGGGCTTTCGAGCTCGGCGACGGGCCGCGCGTCTTGGATAAAGACGCGACCACGATCATTAAGGATAACATCAGTTGGCATTACCCGTTCCCGTCCGCCAACACGACTCCCTGGCAGCTCGAGGGAGTCATCCTGGCGCTGCGCGGCAACGGTTTTCGCGACGTGACCTGCGTGCAGAACAAGACCGAGGTCACGGACGCCTTCAAGGGCGAAGATCTCAATGGCTATCGGCCGATCTTCGACGCGTACGGGATTCCCGTTCTCTTCAACTTCCTGGAGCGGGACATGCAGTGGATTCCGTACAAGCCCAAGGCGAGGATGCTGGCCTTGAATCGCGTCTACGGCGACGATCTGCGCATTCCGGATTATTTCGTCGGCAAGAACATCGTTCACCTGCCGACGGTGAAGTGCCACATCTACACGACCACCACGGGCGCGATGAAGAACGCGTTCGGGGGTCTGCTCACGCACAAGCGTCATCGCACGCATTTCTACATCCACGAGACGCTGGTCGACCTTCTGGCGATCCAGAAGGAAATCCACTCGGGGCTGTTCTGCCTCATGGACGGCACGACGGCCGGCAACGGCACCGGGCCGCGTCTCATGAAGCCGATCCGGAAAGACGTGATCCTCGCGAGCGAGGATCAGGTGGCCGTGGACGCCGTGGCCGCGAAGATCATGGGTTTCGATCCCATGAGCATGCGCTATATCGCTCTGGCGCATGACGCGGGGCTGGGCGTCGGACGTCCGGATGAGATCGAGATCGTGGGCGACGTCGACGCCGCGAAAGAGAACTGGCGCTTTGAAGTGGGTCGATGCTTCCATCAGTTCGCCGCGTGGATCACGTGGTTCGGGCCCACGAGATTTCTGTCGGAGGTTCTCACCCGTCCTCCCATTCTCTATTTGGGGAACTTCTACTCGTACTTCTATCACGACGTCCTGCACTGGCGCTTCAAGGAGCGACGCATCTACGAGCGCTGGCTCGCCGATTCCGAGTGGGGGCGGCTGTTCCGCGACTATAAGCCCAGGCGGACATCCGACTGATACGACGGCAGGCCGCGGGCGGCTGTCGCCGAGACGCCGATCCTTTCACGAGCGAGCTGACGCGCACGCTTCAACTCCGGCGTTGTCGCGCGTCGATCGCGTGGCGGTCGGCGCCGTCCGGTTGGTTATCCCTCCGCTTCCGGAACGGCGGCTGCCGGCAGTCGCCGGCAAGCTTCCTGAAGGATCTCCTCGGTCTCCGCCCATCCGACGCACGCGTCCGTCACGGACTGGCCGTAGACGAGCGCGGCCGGATCGTCCGGAATTTTTTGCGAGCCGTCCTTAAGATTGCTTTCGAGCATGAAGCCGACGATCGCATTCCGGCCGCTCGATTTCTGGTTGATGAGGGAGGCGAGAACCCGTTTCTGTTTTGCAGGCTGTTTGCCGGAGTTGCCGTGACTACAATCGATGATGATCGCCGGATCGACATGAATGTCGGCGATCATCTTTTCCGCCTGCTCGACCGTTTCCTCGTGATAATTCGGGCCGGACGCGCCTCCACGCAGGACGAGATGCGACAGCTCGTTGCCCGCGGTTTGAAACACGGTCGTCCGCCCCTCCTCGTCGATGCCGATGAAATGTTGGGGATGGCGCGCCGATTCCATCGCGTTCAAGGCCGGTTTCAAGTCCCCGGTGGTCGCGTTCTTGAATCCGACCGGCATGGAGAGCCCGCTCGCCATCTCGCGATGTTTCTGACTCTCCGTGGTGCGGGCGCCGATCGAAGCCCAGCTCAAGAGGTCGGCAATGTACTGCGGAATGATCGGATCAAGCATTTCGGAGCCGCAGGGCAGTCCCAGAGCGGTGATGTCGAGCAGGAGTTGCCTGGCGATCCGCAGGCCGACCTCGATGTCATAAGTGCCGTTCAGGTGAGGGTCGGTGATGAGTCCCTTCCAGCCGAGGACGGTGCGCGGCTTCTCGAAATAGGTCCGCATGATGAGAAATATCTTGTCGCTGACGCGGTCCCGCAGGGCCGCGAGACGGGACGCGTATTCCATGGCCGCGGCGGGGTCGTGAATGGAGCAGGGACCGACCACTGCGAGGAGCCTGGCGTCCCTTTTCTCCAGGATGTTTCTTATGGTGTTCCTGCTTTCCACGACCAGGCGGTTGCTTTTCTCGGTCATGGGCAGCTCGTTTTTCAGGAGGGAAGGGGAGGGGATGGGATGGAAGCCCGTGATGCGGATATTGCTTGTTGCTATCATTGTTTCCGGCCGCCCGGCGCCCGATTGCGAAAGACAATTCCCAACGATTTCGCCGACTCCGCGCCATGGGGTGTCCGATTCTTCCGGATTCGAGAGCCTTCATGTGTCGGCCTCCATGATCATAGCCGACGATGACGGTTGGCGCCATGGCAGGGATCGCGAGGGATTCGGCAGGATGACGCCGGAAGGCGTGGAAGTCCTCCCGGCATGACGTCCGTGTCCTCGACTTCGAGCCGGCTCGAAACGCGGATCGAAGCTCAGCGTGAGCTTCGCCGTGGGAGAAGACTCCTGATGCGGTCGAGCGGTCCGATTCGCAGCGCGGCTCGGATGTCGGATAGCTTGGCGCGAGCGGCCGCATGGCCGGCGCGGAGGCCGACGTCGATCTTTCCGAAGTCGGCCCAGTGGATCGACTCGAGACGCGGCTCGATAAGAACGTTCGCGCGTTGCGCCTCGATCTTGTTCAGACGATAACGAGCGATCTCGTCGGCGCGGAAGGTCGTCGCCAGCGCCGAGTGGGCGGCGCTGAACCGGGCCAGATCGGAGCGTAGGTTGACCGCGACCGCCACTTCCGCGCCCAGTTCACGACAGGCGTCCACGGGGACGTTGCATGTGGGACCGGCGTCGACGAGAACGCAGCCGTCTTCCTCGAAGGGCGGGAACATGCCGGCGATCGAGATCGAGCGCATTACGGCGTCGCGCAAGGGACCGCCGCGGAGCAGGATGTCTCGGCCGTTCACAAGGTCGAGAGTCGTACAGCCGAAAGCGACGGGCAGGTTTTCGATGAGCACGTCGGGCACGAAGCAGTCGATGACCTTGCGGAGCGTCTCCCGTTTCGTCACAAATGGAGCGAGCGCCATCCGAGCATGGATGAGACGCTCGCGAAGGTAATATCCCATGCGTCGAACGGCGAAGTCCTTCTTGTGCTCGGCAAAGGCCTCGAATCCGAGCTGGCGAAACTCGCTTGAGCTCGCGACCTCGCGCGCCCAGTCGGCGATTCGGCCGAAGCCCCAGCCGCAGGCGTAGAGACAACCGATCAGAGCGCCGATGGACGTGCCGACAACGACGTCGGGATACAACCGTTCCTCGTCGAGGCACTTGACGACGCCGATGTGCGCCACGCCCCGGCTCGCGCCGCCTCCGAGGACGAGGCCGAGCTTTCGTTTTTGAAGGAATACCATCGCAGCGACGATTCACGGGCGCGGCCGTCAGGCGCCGCGCCCGTGTGAGGTCATGAAGCGCTCAGCGCGCTTCGCTCCGCTTGAGATATCGCAGCAACTCCGAGTCGGTGGACAGAATGAGCCAGGCCTTGTCGTCCAGGCTGGCGTCGAGCGTCTCCATCGACTTCAGGAACTGATAGAAGTCGACGTCGCGGTTGTAGGCGTTCGCATAGATCGCGGTGGCCTCCGCGTCGGCCTGGCCCTTGATCTCCTGCGCCTGCCTATAGCCTACAGAGGACGCGGCCATGACGTCGCGCTCTTTTCGACCGCGGATTTCGGCCGCCCGTCCCTGGCCTTCGGATCGACTGCGTTCGGCGATACGCCGGCGTTCGGTGATCATGCGGTCGAAAACCGTGCGCTGCACGGAATCGACGTAGTTGATGCGCTTGAAGCGCACGTCGACCAGCTCCACGCCGAACTGGGGCGTGATCTCCGCGGAGGCCGTAAGGATCTCCTGGGCGATCGTCTCGCGACCCACCTTGACTTCGGCCCTGGCTTCGGGCGAACCGATGCCCTCGATCTCCTCGGTCGCCTCGAAGCTGCGATTGGTCGAGCGCACGACCTCGATCAAGTCGTAGCGCGCCACGGAGTCGCGTGTCTTGCCGTCGATGATATCGTCGAGCCTGCCCTGACCGCCGCGTTCGTCCCGAACGGCTTGATAAAAGCGCAGCGGATCGGCGATGCGCCAGCGCCCGTACGTGTCGACCCAGATGTACTTCTTGTCCTTGGTCGGAATCTCGTTGGCCTCGCCGTTGAACTCCAGCCAGCGCTTGTCGAAGCGGTGCACGTTCTGAATGAACGGCACCTTGACGTGCAGACCGGGGTCGCTGACCACGCCGCCGATCGGCTTGTCGAGCTGCGTCAGGATGGCCTGGTCGGTCTCGGAAATGGTGTAGACGGACGACCACAGCACGATGACCAGGACGAAGAGGAACAGACCGGCGATCGCGCTTTTCACTGGGACACCTCCTTGGCTTGACCGTCGAGCTGCAGGATCGGCAGCACGCCGCGCGCTTTCTCGTCGAGGATGAGTTTGCGGCCCATCTTGGGGATAATCGAGGCCATCGTCTCGAGATAGATGCGTTTACGAGTGACGTTTGGCGCCTTGCGGTACTCCGCGTGGAGCGCCTCGAAACGCTTGGCGTCGCCCTGCGCGTTATTGACGCGTTCCGTGGCATAACCTTCGGCCGCGCGCACCGCCTGTTCCGCCTCGCCCTTGGCGCGCGGCACGGCCTTGTTGTACTCGGCCATGGCCTCGTTGATCGCGCGTTCCCGCTCCTGGATGGCCTCGTTGACCTCGTTGAACGCCGGCTTGACCGGGTCGGGCGGATTGACGTTCTGCAGGACGAGCTGCTGGATCTCGATGCCGATGTCGTAGAGGATGCAGAGGCGTTGCAGCTCCTGCTGAGCTTTGCGCGCCACCTCCTCGCGTCCGATCGTGATCACCTCGTCCACGCTGTGATCGCCGACGACGACGCGAACGGCGGCCTCCGACATGTATCGAAAGGTCTCGATCTGGTTGCGTACGCGAAAGAGATAGGCCTGGGGATCCCGGATGCGGTATTGGACGATCCACTCGACCTCCGCGACGTTCAGGTCGCCCGTGAGCATCATCGACTCGGCCGTGGTCTCGTCCGCCGCTTGAGCATAGCGGGTTCCTCGGCCGATGTGCTCCGTGCGGAAACCGAACTCCTGTTTGAGCTGTCGCTGAACGGGGACTTTCGTCACCCTCTCGACGCCGAAGGGGATCTTGAAGTGCGGGCCGGGATTGGTCGTGCGCACGTACTTGCCGAAACGCTGCACGACTCCGACCGCGTCAGGCTCGATCTGGAAGTAACTCGTCAGTAGCAGCAACAGGACGATGATCGCGCCCGCGAGAATCCGCAGCACGCGTGGAGAGGGGCTTTTCACGGACGGCATTCTGAAGGGCCTCTCGCCTCCGACGTCGAATGGTCCATGCGTCCAACTGGGTCTTGTCATCGCTTTTCTTGCTCCTTGCCTTCTGCTTCGGGGGTGATTGATCCGTCGGCGTGCTGGCGCAACTCGACCTTGGCGAGAGCGCGAAGCTGCTTCACGATGTCGTTCATGAGGCATG